>CBIHPZ010000717.1:0-2420 GCA_966211865.1 uncultured Aquabacterium sp. | reverse complement strand
GTGGCGTAGCAGATGTCCTGCTGCTTGGGCTCGCGCACGTGCGGGAAGCGGGCCTTCACCGCGGCCAGGATCTCAGCCGCGTCATCCACCGAGAGCGTGGTCTGCGTGACGACCGCCAATTTGTCTCCGTGCGGCTGCACGCGGGCCACGTCGGCCACGTCCTCGACCAGGTAGATGCCGTCGGACAGCTGGCCCATGGTGCCTTCGACCTCGGGGTGGCCCTTGTGGCCGATCATCACGAACTCGTAGCCTTCCTTGGCCAGCTTGGCGACCTCGACGTGCACCTTGGTGACCAGCGGGCAGGTGGCGTCGAAGACCTGGAAGCCGCGGGCATCCGCCTCGTTGCGCACCGCGCGGCTGACGCCGTGGGCGCTGAAGACCAGCGTGGCGCCGGGCGGCACGTCGGCCAGGTCCTCGATGAAGATCGCCCCCTTGGCCTTCAGGTCGTTGACGACGTAGGTGTTGTGCACGATCTCGTGGCGCACGTAGATCGGCGCGCCGAAGCGCTTGATGGCGCGTTCGACGATCTCGATGGCGCGGTCCACCCCGGCGCAGAAGCCGCGCGGTTCGGCCAGCAGGACGTCGTTCACCTGGGGACCGCTCGTCATCACAGGATCCCGATCACGCGGACCTCGAAGGTCACGGGCTGGCCGGCCAGCGGGTGGTTGAAGTCGAACAGCAGCCAGTCCGGGCCCACCTCGCGCACCACGCCGGCGTAGGCGCCCTGCCCGTCCGGCGTGGGGAACTGCACCACGTCGCCGAAGCTGTACTCGGCATCGGGGTCGCCCAGTTCGTCGAGCAGCGCACGCTTCACGCGCTGCACCATGTCCGGGTTGCGCGGGCCGAAGGCCTCGCCGGGCTCGAGCGTGAAGGTCTCTTGCGCGCCCTCGGGCAGGCCGATGAGCCGTGCCTCCACCGCGGGAGCCAGCTGGCCGGCGCCGATCGACAGCGTGGCGGGCTGGCCGCCGAAGGTGTTGACGACGTCGCCGCCGTCCGGGCCGGCGAGGCGGTAATGCAGGGTCAGGAACGACCCCTCCTGAATGGTGTTCACGCCAATGGGGGAGATGAGGCGCCGCGGGCCGCGACTAGACTGCCGCAATTCTAGGGGCGCCCCCCGGGGGCGCTGGAACGGATGTCGATCAAGGAACTTCCCCCGGGTGCGCGCCCGCGCGAAAAGCTGCTGGCGCTGGGCCCCGCCGCGCTGGCTGACGCGGAACTGCTGGCCCTGCTGCTGCGCACCGGCGTGCGCGGCCAGGGCGTGCTTCAGCTGGCCGAGCATGTGCTGGAGCGCGTCGGTGGATTCGCGGGCTTGCTGCAGGCCAAGGGCGGCACGCTGCCCCCGATCAAGGGCCTGGGGCCGGCCAAGCGCGCCGAACTGGCCGCGGTGATCGAGATGGCGCGCCGGGCGCTTGCGCAGCAGCTGGTGGCGGCGCCGGTGTTCGAGTCCCCCGCTTCGGTGAAGGACTATGTGCAGCTGCAGCTGGGCGGCCTGCCGCACGAGGTGTTCGCGGTGCTGTTCCTGGACAGCCAGCACCGGCTGCTGAAGTGGGACGAGATGTTCCGCGGCACCTTGAACCAGACCAGCGTCTACCCGCGCGAGGTGGTGCGGCGCGCGCTGGCCGTGAACGCCGGCGCGGTGATCCTGGCGCACAACCACCCGTCGGGCCTGGCCGAGCCCTCGCGCGCGGACGAGTTCCTGACCCAGACGCTGAAGAACGCGCTGCAACTGGTGGACGTGCGCGTGCTGGACCACCTGGTGGTGGGCTGCGGCACGGTCGTGTCCTTCGCGGAGCGGGGCCTCTTGTGAAGATCCGCAGCCTGGCCGACCTGGGGGGCCACTGGCAGAACGCCCGCGCCTCGGTGCAGCGGGCGCAGCGCGAGGCGGCCGAACGCGCCCTGCGTGAACGCGACCGCCAGCGGCGCGAGCAGGCGCAGCACGATCTTTTCGCGCGCACCGTGGGCCCGGTGCACCGCCTGCGCGACCGTGGCCTGGCCGAGCTGGACCTGCCCAAGCCGCCGCCGCACCCGCGCCAGCGTGAGCTGGACGAGCAGGCCGCCGTGCGCGAATCGCTGTCCGACGAGGTCAACCTCGAATCGCTGCTGCTGACCGACGATGGCCTGAGCTTTCGGCGCCCCGGCATCGGCCCGGAGGTGACGACCAAGCTGCGCCGCGGCCACTGGGCCATCCAGGGCCAGATGGACCTGCACGGCCTGAACCGCGACGAGGCGCGCCAGGCGCTGGTGGAGTACCTGAACGAATGCCAGCGCCGCGGCATGCGCTGCGTGCGCGTGGTGCATGGCAAGGGCCACGGCTCGCCGAACCGCCAGCCGGTGCTGAAGGCCAAGGTGCAGCGCTGGCTGGCGCAAAGCGCGGAAGTGATTGCCTTCGCGCAGGCCAGCGGGCCGCAGGGCGGCGCGGG
>CBIHPZ010000716.1:0-2436 GCA_966211865.1 uncultured Aquabacterium sp. | reverse complement strand
GCCACCACCAGCCTCAAGCACGCCACGCATTTCAAGCGCCATGCGCAGGCCGGCATGGTGATGGTGAACCTGCCCACCGCGGGCGTGGACTACCACGTGCCCTTCGGCGGCCGCAAGGGATCAAGCTATGGCCCGCGCGAACAGGGCCGCTACGCCGCCGAGTTCTACACCACGGTGAAGACCGCCTATACGCAAGCGTGAGCGGCCCCGTCGCATCACGGACTCGCGTCACGAACGCCGGGCGGCTGCCCGGCGCCAGGGGATGTACCCAGGAGACCCACATGATGAATGCCAAGCGCTCGACGCTCGTCCGCCTCTTCACCGCCGCCGGCCTGCTGTGCGCCGCCGCGCTGCCCGCCGCCGCGCAGAACTGGCCCAGCAAGCCGCTGCGCATCGTGGTGCCGTACCCGCCGGGCGGCTCGTCGGACATCATCGCCCGCGCCATCAGCAACCCGTTGTCGGAGGCGCTGAAGCAGACGGTCATCGTCGAGAACAAGGCCGGCGCCAACGGCAACACCGGCACCGACTTCGTCGCCAAGGTCGACGACGGCCACACCATCCTGCTGTGCGACGTGGGCGCGCTGGCCATCACCGCGTCGGTCTATCCCAAGCTGCCTTTCGATCCTTCGAAGGACCTGAAGGGCGTCACCATGCTGGCCTATTCGCCGCACCTGCTGGTGGTGCACCCGTCGGTGCCCGCGAACAACCTGAAGGAGCTGGTGGCGCTGTCCAAGCGGGAGAAGCTGAACTTCGCCGTCACCGCCATCGGCAGTGCGCCGCACGTGGCCGGCGTGGCGGTGGAAAAGGCCACCGGCGCGCAATGGACCTACATCCCCTACAAGGGCGGCTCCCAGGCCATCGGCGACACCGTGGCCGGCCAGACCCAGGTGCTGATGAACGGCATGCTGGCCACCCTGCCGCACGTGCAGTCCGGCAAGCTGAAGGTGCTGGGCGTGTCCAAGGCCACGCGCGTGCCGCTGCTGGCGCAGGTCCCCACCATCGCCGAGCAGGGCGTGAAGGGTTTCGAATCGGGCACCTGGCAGGGCGTGCTGGTGCCCGCCAGCATGCCGGCGGCTTCGGTGGCCCGGCTCAATGCCGAGCTGAACCGCATCATCCGCCTGCCCGAGGTGCGCGAGCGCCTGGTGTCGCAAGGCGCCGAGGTGTACACGATGACGCCGGCTGAATTCGGCAGCTTCTTCGAGAAGGAGCGCAAGAACTGGGCGGCGGTGGTGGCGCAGGGCGGCATCAAGCCTGAATAACTCTCAAATGACGCGCAATCGCCGCACCCGGGGCTTTCCCGGTGACGTGAGCGGCTGAAAAGCCGAAGATGGCTCTTCTTCCCACCTGATTCCGGAGCATCCGCCATGCGTGAAAACAAGCTGCGCAGCCTGTGGCGCGAGAACAGGCCCGCCTTGAATGGGTGGCTCGCCGTGCCCAACGGCTTCAGCGCCGAGGTGATGGCCAACCAGGGCTGGGACAGCCTCACCATCGACCTGCAGCACGGCGTGGTGGACTACCAGGCGATGGTGGGCATGCTGCAGGCCATCTCCACCACGCCCACGGTGCCCGTGGTGCGCGTGCCCTGGCTGGACCCCGCGGCGCTGATGAAGGCGCTGGACGCCGGCGCCTACGGCCTCATCTGCCCGATGATCAACACGCCGGAAGATGCGGCCAAGCTGGTGGCCTGGACGCACTACGCGCCGCAGGGCGGCCGCAGCTTCGGCCCGGTGCGCGCCAGCATCTACGGCGGCGCCGACTATGCCGAGCGCGCCAATGAAACCATCTTCGTCTTCGCGATGATCGAGACGGCCCAGGCGCTGGACAACCTGGACGCGATCCTCGCGGTCGAGGGCCTGGACGGCGTCTACGTCGGTCCGTCGGACCTGTCGCTGTCGCTGGGCTGCAAGCCCACCTTCGACGACGTCGATGCGCCGGCGGCGCAGGCCATTCAGCACATCGTGCAACGCGCCACCGCGCACGGCCGCGTGGCCGGCATCCACAACGGGCGCGTGGACGTGGCACAGGCGCGTGCCGCCATGGGCTACCGCTTCCTCACCGTCAGCTCGGACGCGCGGCTGCTGGCCGCCGGCTCGCAGCAGGTCTTGTCGCAATGGAAAGGAACATGATGAGCATGAAGCTCGGATTCATCGGCCTGGGCATCATGGGCGCCCCGATGGCGGGGCATTTGCGCGCCGCGGGGCACCAGCTCTTCGTGCACACGCGCAGCAAGGTGCCGGCCGCGCTGGAAGAAGCCGGTGCGCTGCGCTGTGCGAATGCCGCCGAGGTGGCGCAGCGCGCCGACATCGTCTTCCTGATGCTGCCGGACACGCCCGACGTGGAGAAGGTGCTGTTCGGCGATGAGGGCGTGGCGGCGGGCCTGTCCGCCGGCAAGCTGGTGGTGGACATGAGCTCGATCTCGCCGATCGAGACGCAGGC
>CBIHPZ010000715.1:0-2445 GCA_966211865.1 uncultured Aquabacterium sp. | reverse complement strand
CGCGCAGCGCCAGCAGCGTCGTTCCCAGCCGCTGCGCGACCGCGTCCATCGGCTCCGTCGTGGACAGGCTGAGGTTCAGCACGTAGGTGGCGCCGTCGATGGCCAGGGGACTGGCCAGCGCCACGATCTCCGGCTGCCAGGAGGCGGCGCAGAAGCCCTGCGACTCGACCTGGGCGATGGCCGACAGGATCTCCGCCTTGAGTGCCGGCCATTGCGCCGGCCGCCGCCGGCGAAAGCCTTGCATCAGCGCAGCGCGGCCTGGTTCGGGCAGCGTCGCCAGGTACGCGCGGCCCAGCGAGGTCAGTTCCATCGGAATGCGCTGGCCGGAGACCACGTTGCGCAGCGCCACGCGGCGGTTGTAGCGGATGGACTCCAGGTAGACCATCTCGTCCCGGTCGGGCGCGGCCAGGCCCACGTTCAGGCGTTCGCGTTCGGCCAGCTTCTGCATCATCGGCGCGGCCACCGACAGCACCCGCGACCCGGTGCGCATGGCATGCGCCAGGCTCAGCACCGCCGGGGCCAGGCGGTAGGCGCGCAATGCGTCTTCGGCCTGCAGCATGCCCATGGCCACCAGCGTCTGGGTCAAGCGGCTCACGGTGGATTTGGGCAGCCCGGTGCGTTCCGCCAGCTCGCCGTTGCCCAGCACTTCGGAGCCTGGCCGGAAGGCGCGCAGGAGCTCGATGCCGCGTTCAAGCGAACGGTTGGCAGGTGCGGTTCCGCTGCGGCGGCGGCCGCCGGCGGGTGGCAGCTCAGGCATGGTGCAAACCCTCGCGTCAATTCCACTGAATGGAATTGGTGGAGTGTATTTCGCGGCCGGTCTTCCTATGCTTCATCCCATGCCGGCAATCGAATCCCTGCCGGCCCACAGACCCGGCGAATGCTTCCGGGCCGCCCCAGGAGACACGCATGCCCCGCAGCCCCAACAGCCCTTTTTCCACCTTGCGCCGACGCATGGCCGCCATGGCCCTGTGCGTGGCCACCGCCGCCAGCGCGCTGGCCGCCTACCCCGACAAGCCGGTGCGCCTGGTCGTGCCCTTCGCCCCCGGTGGCGGCACCGACCTGATCGCGCGCTCCCTGGGCGCGGAGATGAGCAAGGAACTGGGCCAGCAGGTCATCATCGACAACAAGCCCGGCGCCGGCACGGTGATCGGCACCGACAGCGTGGCCAAGAGCGCCCCCGATGGCTACAACATCGTCATCGCCACCTTCGCGCATGCGGTGAACCCCAGCCTGCTGCCGAAGCTGCCCTATGCGCACGACAAGGCCTTTGCGCCCATCTCGCTGATTGCCCGCGGGCCCAACGTGCTGGTGGTGCGGGCGGACAGCCCGTTCAAGACCGTCAAGGACGTGATCGACGCCGCGCGTGCGAAGCCCGGCAAGCTCACCTACGCCTCCCAGGGCAACGGCACCTCCGCCCACCTGGCCGGCGAGATGTTCACCAACCTGACGAAGACGCAGATGATCCACGTGCCCTACCGCGGCGCGGGCCCGGCGGTGACCGACCTGCTGGGCGGCCAGGTGGACATGATCTTCGGCACCGCCGCTGCCGTCGCCTCGATGCTGGACGCCGGCAAGCTGCGCGCGATCGCGGTGACCACCGAGCAGCCGTCGCCGGCCTACAAGGGCGTGCCGACCCTGGCCGCTACCGTTCCGGGTTATGCCGTGGAAAGCTGGTACGGGCTCTACGCACCGGCCGGCACGCCCGCCGAGGTGGTGGCGCGGCTGAACGCGGCGGCACGCAAGGCGGCGCAATCGGCCGAGTTCAAGAAGAAGATCGAGCCGGAAGGCCTCTCCGTGGTCGCCAGCGACCCGGCCGAACTGGACCGCTACGTCAAGGCCGAGGAGGCGCGCTGGCGCAAGGTGGTCAAGGAAAACAACGTCAAGGCGGAGTGACCGCCGAACCCGGGTCCGAACCCCCGCTCGATCCCGCGCCCGAATCCACCGTCCTCGCCCCGGGCTCGAGGACGCCCCCATCCGCCGCCGTGCGCGGCCCCAGGAGCCTTCCATGACCTTCACGTGCATCGACCTGCAGGTCGACGACCGCGCGATCGCGACGATCACCTTCAACCGCCCGGACAAGCGCAACGCGATGAGCGACGACATGCGCACCGAGTTCATCCACGCGCTGGAGCAGGTGGCCGCCGACAAGGCCATCAAGGCCCTGGTGCTCACCGGCGCCGGCAAGGGCTTCTGCGCCGGTGGCGACATCAGCGGCATGCAAAAGCGCATGAACGCACCGGCCGGCGAGGTGGGCTTCAACGGCTGGCACCGCCAGCAGCGGGTGCACCACGTGCAGGCGCTGCTGCACACCATGCCCAAGCCGGTGATCGCCGCCGTGAACGGCGCGGCCTCCGGCCTGGGCGCGGACACCGCGCTGGCCTGCGACTTCATCATCGCCAGCGAATGGGCCAGCTTCGCCTGGAGCTACGTGCTGCGCGGGATCAT
>CBIHPZ010000714.1:0-2457 GCA_966211865.1 uncultured Aquabacterium sp. | reverse complement strand
GCGTTGGGCGCCACAGCGCCCGGCAGGCCGCGGCGCAGCGCGGTGCGGGGTGGCATCGCGGGCGGCGCCACCTGGCCCGGCGGAAGCCCGGCCATCGGTGCGGCGGGTGCGGCCGGCACGGGCTGCACAGGCGGCGGAACCGGCGCGGGCATCGGCGGCGCAACGCCGGCCGCAGCGGAATCCAGCGTGCCGCGCGCGGCTTCCGGCAAGGCGGGCAGTTCCAGCGCCATCGTGTTGCCGCCGCCGCGCGGGCCCAGTTCGACCCGGCGGTGGCTGACCGACAGGACCGCCAGGTCGCCCTCGACGACGCCGCCGATGCCGATCGCGCGCGCCGCCTTGCCATCCACCGAGATCAATGCGAGGCCGCTGCGCTGGCCGGCCACCGGAGCGACGACGCCCACCAGCTTGAAGCGGGCATCGACGGGCGGCGCCACTTCGGTGGGCGGCGGCGCCACCGGCGCCGGCGCGCCGAAGAGGCGGGTCAGGTCACCACCCACGGCGGGCGCGCCCGCCACGGCCACCGCGGCCTGTGGCGGCACCGCCGCGGGCTTGACGAACAGGCGATAGCCCCAGAACACCGCGCTTGCTGCCGCCGCGGCCCAGATGACCATCGCGACGAAGCGCGAACTCATCGGGCGATTATCATGCAGCGCCCCTTGGCCCCACCCTGCATCACCCATGCTTCAGACGCCGCGCGCGCCCCGTTCCGCCCCTTCCACCGCGCTGCGCGCGGCACGCCGCGGCTTCACGCTGATCGAACTGCTGGTGGTGCTGGTCATCATCGGCGTGCTGGCCGGGCTGATCGTGCCCAACCTGCTGGACCGCACCGACGACGCGCGCGCCACCGCGGCCCGCACCGACGTCAACAACCTGATGCAGGCGCTGAAGCTCTACAAGCTGGACAACCAGCGCTACCCCTCGTCCGAGCAAGGCCTGGCGGCGCTGGTGACCAAGCCCACCGCCGGCACGCCGCCGCCCAACTGGCGCCCCTACCTGGAAAAGCTGCCGGCGGACCCCTGGGGCCAGCCGTACCAGTACCTGAACCCCGGCGTGAAGGGGGAAATCGATGTGTTCAGCTTCGGTGCCGACGGCCAGCCCGGCGGCGAGGGCAAGAACGCGGACATCGGCTCCTGGCAATGACCCCGGGTCTCTGCGCGTGAGGCTGGCGCCCGCCGGCCGGCGCGGGTTCACGCTGGTGGAACTGCTGGTGGTGCTGGTGCTGATCGGCATCGCCGTCAGCGTCACCACGCTGGCGCTGCGCGACCCCTCGGCGGCCAAGCTCGAACAGGAAGCGGCCCGCCTGGCGGCGCTCCTGGAAGCGGGGCGCGCCGAGGCCCGGGCACTGGGGCTGCCGGTGCGCTTCGAGCTCGGCAACGCGGAACCCGGCCTGGGCTTCCGCTTCGTCGGCCTGCCGCCCGAACTGAAGCTGCCGCAGCACTGGCTGAACGAGGACCTGCATGCCGAGATCCCCGAAGCCCGCGCACTGGTGCTGGGCCCCGAGCCGCTGATCGGCCCGCAGCGCATCCTGCTGTCGCTGGGCGAGCGGCAGGTGGTGCTGGCCACCGATGGCCTCGCGCCCTTTGCCGTCGTCGGCGACGCGGCCACCGCCCCCGCCCCGGCGGCCGCACCGGTGGCGCGATGAAGCGCTCGGGCTTCACCTTGGTCGAGGTGCTGGTGGCGCTGGCCATCGTCGCCATCGCGCTGTCCACCGGCCTGAAGGCGGCCGGCGCGCTGACCGGCAACGCGCAGCGCCTGGCTGACGTCACCGCGGCGCAGTGGTGCGCCGACAACTACCTCACCAACCTGCGCCTGGCGCGGCAGTTCCCCGGCACCGGCGACATCGATTTCGAATGCCCGCAGCTCGGCCGCGACTACCGCGGCCAGCTGCAGGTGCGGCCGACGCAGAACGCCAACTTCCGCCGCGTCGAGGCCCGCGTGATGGACGAGCAGGGCCAGCTGCTGGTCACGCTGGCCACTGTTCTCGGGCGTTAGCACCATGCCACCCCGCTCGCTTTCCCGACGCCTTCGCGCCGGCTTCACGCTGGTCGAGGTGCTGGTGGCGCTGCTGATCATGGCGGTGATCGCCACCATCGGCTGGCGCGGCATCGACAGCATGGCGCGCACCCGTGAACTGGCGCAGGAATCGGCCGAGAAGACGCTGCGCCTGTCGGCCATCGTCGGCCAGCTGGAGGCCGACCTGACGGCGGTGCAGGACAACGCCAGCGTGCCGGCGCTGGCCTTCGACGGCGCGTCGCTGCGGCTGGTGCGTCGCAGCGAAGGCGGCCTGCAGATGGTGGTGTGGGCGCTGCGCGAAGGGCGCTGGCAGCGCTGGGCCAGCGCCGCCAGCACCCGCGTGCAAGGCCTGCAGGACGCCTGGATGGCCAGCCAGCAGCTGCAGGGGCTGGAGCCGGCGCAGATGACGCTGCTGCAGGACGTGTCGAGCTGGCAGGTCTACTT
>CBIHPZ010000713.1:0-2464 GCA_966211865.1 uncultured Aquabacterium sp. | reverse complement strand
GGCAGCGTGCGCCAGGGGATGCCGTCGCCGTCCACGTCCTTGTAGCGGCCGAAGTCACGGCCGGCTTCCAGCTCTTCCGCGGTCATCACCTTGCCGCGGTCGTGCATGCGTCCGTCGTCCCACGCAAAGGGCGCGCACAGGCGCTGGTTCATGCCGATGTCGAGGTCGGTCATCACGAACACCGGCGTCTGCAGCCGGTCCGCCAGGTCCAGCGCGGTGGCGGCCATCTCGAAGCACTCGTGCGGGTCCTCGGGCAGCAGCATCACGTGCTTGGTGTCGCCGTGCGAGGCATAGGCGCTGCTGATCAGGTCGGCCTGCTGCGTGCGCGTCGGCATGCCGGTGGAGGGGCCGCCGCGCTGCACGTCGATGATGGTCATCGGGATCTCGGCGAAGTAGGCCAGGCCGATGAACTCCGTCATCAGCGACACGCCCGGCCCCGAGGTGGCGGTGAAGGCCCGCGCGCCGTTCCAGCCCGCGCCGGTGACCATGCCGATGGAGGCGATCTCGTCCTCCGCCTGCACGATCGCGAAGCGGTTCTGGCCGGTGACCGGATCGACCCGGTACTTGCGGCAATACTTCTCAAAAGACTCGGCCAGGGAAGATGACGGCGTGATGGGGTACCAGGCGCACACCGTGGCGCCGCCGTACACGCAGCCCAGCGCCGCGGCCGCGTTGCCGTCGACGAAGATGCGGTCGCCCACCGCATCGGCGCGCTTCACCGTCAGCCCGATCGGCGCCTTGAGGTGGTCCTTGGCGAAGCTGCGGCCGGCGTGCAGCGCCCGCACGTTCGATTCCAGCAGCCGCTCCTTGCCCTTGTACTGCTCGCCGAACAGGCTCTCGATGACGCCCGGGTCCACCTCCATCAGCACCGACAGCGCCCCCAGCACCATGATGTTCTTGAACAAGGTGCGCTGGCGCGGGTCTTCGTAGGTGGCGTTGCAGATGGCGGTGACCGGCATGCCGATCACGTTGATGTCCTCGCGGAAGGCCGAGGGCGGCAGCGCCTTGGTGCTGTCGTAGAACAGGTAGCCGCCCGGCTCGATCTCGGCCACGTCCTGCGCCCAGGTCTGCGGGTTCATCGCCACCATCATGTCGATGCCGCCGCGCCGGCCCAGCCAGCCGCGTTCGCACACCCGCACCTCGTACCAGGTGGGCAGGCCCTGGATGTTGCTGGGGAAGATGTTGCGTGGGCTCACCGGCACGCCCATGCGCAGGATGGCTTTCGCGAAAAGCTCGTTGGCCGACGCCGAGCCCGAGCCGTTGACGTTGGCGAACTTGATGACGAAATCGTTGACCGCTTCGAGCCTCAACATCGCCATTGCTCCTATGCGTGGGTTTCGGTGCGCACGGCCGGCCTGGAATCGCGGCAGGCGTGGCCGGCCTTGGTGGTGCTGAGCAGGAATTTCTGCATGTCCCAGGCGCCGGTGGGGCAGCGCTCGGCGCACAGGCCGCAGTGCAGGCACACGTCCTCGTCCTTCACCATCACCCGCGTCGTCTTCAGCGGCGCGCTCACGTACAGGTCCTGCGCCGTGTTCGTGGCCGGTGCTTTCAGGCGTTGGCGCAGGTCCGCTTCGTCGCCATTGGCGGTGAAGCTGATGCAGTCCATCGGGCAGATGTCGACGCAGGCATCGCATTCGATGCACAGCTTGTCGGTGAACACCGTCTGCACGTCGCAGTTCAGGCAGCGCTGCGCTTCCTTGAAGGCGGTGGGCAGGTCGAAGCCCAGTTCCACCTCCACCTTGATGCTCTTCAGCGCCTTCTCGGCCGCGATCCAGGGCACCTTGAAGCGCAGGTCGTCCGACACCGCGTTGTCGTAGCTCCACTCGTGGATGCCCATCTTCTGCGACATCAGGTTCACGTGCGGCGGCGGCCGCTGCGTCACCGGCTCGCCGTGCAGCAGGCGGTCGATGGACACCGCCGCCTCATGGCCATGCGCCACCGCGGTGATGATGTTCTTGGGCCCGAAGGCCGCGTCGCCGCCGAAGAACACATTCGGCAATGAAGACTGGAAGCTCACCGGGTCGACCTTGGGCATGCCCCACTCGTCGAAGGCCAGGCCGCAGTCGCGCTCGATCCACGGGAAGGCGTTCTCCTGGCCCACGGCCACCAGCACCTCGTCGCAGTCGAAGTCCACCTCCTGGCCGGTGGGCTTCAAGGTGCGGCGGCCTTTCGCGTCATAGACCGACTCCACCACCTCGAAGCGCATGCCGGTGAGCTTGCCGGCGGCATCGTGCAGGAAGGCCTTGGGGCTGTGCTTGGGGATGATGGGGATGCCCTCGTGCATCGCATCCTCCTTCTCCCAGGGCGAGGCCTTCATGTCCTCGAAGGTCGAGCGCACGATCACCTTCACGTCGTCCGCGCCCAGCCGCCGCGCCGAGCGGCAGCAGTCCATCGCGGTGTTGCCGCCGCCCAGCACGATCACGCGCTTCTTCACCGCGGTGACGTGGCCGAAGAAGACGGAGGC
>CBIHPZ010000712.1:0-2494 GCA_966211865.1 uncultured Aquabacterium sp. | reverse complement strand
GCGCCGACGGCAGCCTGCTGCTGCTGGCGCAGAACGGCGACCTGCTGGCCAGCCGCGACGACGGCCGCCGCTTCGAACGCCTGCCCGCCGCACGGCCGCTGCCGGCCGCGGCCCTGGCCGCCGGCGGTGGCGGCCAGGTGGTGCTGGCCGGCCTGCGTGGCATCGAACGCTTGAACGTGCCCTGATCGCCCACCCCGGCGCCCGCGCCGTGCCCAGTGAGGTCGATGGAAGGCGCAGTGAACGGCTGTTGAGCAGTCATCGAACACCCATGAAACCACCGGCCATGGCCTGGTGCCCGCAACGGAGTCCCGCTTGAACCACGACATTGCCGACGACGCCCAGCCCGCCGTCGCCCGCCTGGCCGATTTCGACCCGCGCTCGGGCTCCGTGCTGGAACGTGCAGTCTTCAACCACCGGCCGCTGGTGCTGCTGCTGTGCCTGCTGGCCACGCTGCTGCTCGGCTGGCAGGCGCTGGGATTGAAGCTGAACGCCAGCTTCGAGAAGACCATCCCGACCCGGCATCCCTATATCGCGAATTACCTGGCCAACCACGGCAACCTGGGTGGGCAGGGCAATGCGCTGCGCATCGCGGTGGCGGTGAAGCAGGGCGACATCTTCAGCAAGGACTACCTCGCCACACTGCAGAAGCTCAACGACGAGGTCTTCCTGCTGCCCGGCGTGGACCGGCCGTTCATGAAATCGCTGTGGACCAGCAACACGCGCTGGATCGCGGTGACCGAGGAAGGCCTGGACGGCAACACGGTGATGGGCGACCGCTACGACGGCTCGCCCGCCGCGCTGGCCGAGGTGCGCGCCAACGTCGAACGATCGGGCGAGATCGGCCAGATCGTCGCCGCCGATTTCCAGTCCAGCATCCTCTTCGTGCCGCTGCTGGACAAGGACCCGCGCACCGGCGCCGCGCTGGACTATGGCGAGCTGTCGCGCCGCATCGAAGCCTTGCGCGCCAAGTACGCGTCCGATCGCATCGCCATCCACGTCACCGGCTTCGCCAAGGTGGCCGGCGACCTGATCGACGGTTTGCGGCAGATGCTGGGCTTCTTCGCGCTGGCGCTGGCCATCACCACCGGCGTGCTGTATGCCTACACGCGCTGCGTGCGCTCCACGGGGCTGGTGGTGGCCTGCTCGCTGATCGCCGTGGCCTGGCAGTTCGGGCTGCTGAAGCTCTTCGGCTACGAACTGGACCCGTACTCGGTGCTGGTGCCCTTCCTCGTCTTCGCCATCGGCATGAGCCACGGCGCGCAGAAGATGAACGGCATCCTGCAGGACGTGGGCCGCGGCCTGCGCTCGCTGGGCCGGCCCGAGAACGCAGACCGGCGCGCCAGGCGCGAGGGCTTGCAGGCTCTCCGCGTGGTGGCTGCGCGCTGCACCTTTCGCCGCCTCTTCATGGCCGGCCTCACGGCCCTGCTGTGCGACGCCGTGGGCTTCGCGGTGCTGGCGCTGATTCCCATCCGCGTGATCCAGGACCTGGCCGCCATCGCCAGCATCGGCGTCGCGGTGCTGGTCTTCACCAACCTGGTGCTGTTGCCGGTGCTGCTGAGCCACCTGGGCGTGAGCCCGGCGGCGGCGGAACGCAGCCTGAAGACGGAATCGCGCGAGGCATCCCAACGCGGCATGTGGGCGGCCATCGGCCACTTCACCGAACGTGGGCCGGCGCGGGCGGCCATCGCGGCCGGCGTGGTGCTGGCGGTGGCCGGGTACGCCACCAGCCTGCAGCTGCGCATCGGCGACCTGGACCCCGGCGCGCCGGAACTGCGGCCCGAGTCCCGCTACAACCGCGACAACGCCTACATCGCCGCGCACTACGCCGCCAGCGCCGACATCCTGACGGTGATGGTCGCCACGCCCGAGGACCAGTGCACGCGCTATGCCGTGCTGTCGCAGGTGGACGCGCTGTCGTGGCGGTTGCAGCAGCTGCCGGGCGTGGAGTCCACGCAGTCGATGGCCGCGCTGTCGAAATGGGCCTCGGTGGGCTACAACGAAGGCCAGCTGAAGTGGTACGAGCTGGTGCCCAACGACTCGGCGCTGGGCGGCGTGCAGACGCGCGCGCCGCGCGAGCTCTTCAACCAGGGCTGCTCCTTCCTGTCGCTCAACGTCTACCTGAAGGACCACAAGGCCGAGACGCTCGCGCGCGTCGTCGGCGAGGTGGAGCAATTCATCACCGAGCACGACAAGGTGCCGGGCGCGAGGGAACAAGCCCGCTTCATGCTGGCCGCCGGCTCGGCCGGCATCGACGCCGCCACCAACATCGTCGTCGCCAAGGCCATGCGCGAGATGCTGCTGTGGGTCTACGGCGCGGTGCTGGTGCTGTGCTGGTTAACCTTTCGCTCGTGGCGCGCGGTGCTGGTGGCGGTGCTGCCCCTGGTGCTCACCTCCATCCTGTGTGAAGCGCTGATGGTGCTGCTTGGGATGGGCGTGAAAGTGGCCACGCTGCCGGTGATCGCGCTGGGCGTGGGCATCGGCGTGGACTATGCGC
>CBIHPZ010000711.1:0-2508 GCA_966211865.1 uncultured Aquabacterium sp. | reverse complement strand
GCGCCTGGCTGCACCAGGGCCAGATCTGCATGGCGACCAACCGCGTGCTGGTGCATGAATCGATCGCCGACGCGATCACCGATCGCCTGGTCGCCAAGGCCACGCACCTGCCCGTGGGCAACGGCGCCACGCAGCCCGTGGCACTGGGGCCGCTGATCGACGCCCGCCAGCGCGACCGCGTGCATGCGGTGGTGCAGGACAGCGTGAAGGCCGGCGCGAAGCTGCTGGCCGGCGGCAGCTACGACGGCCTGTTCTACAAGCCGACGGTGCTGGCGGGCGTCAAGCGCGGCATGCGCTGCCATGACGAAGAGGTGTTCGGCCCGGTGCTGAACATCGCCACCTTCAAGACCGACGACGAAGCGGTGGCGCTGGCCAACGACCACCACGGCGGGCTGGCGGCGGCGGTGATCTCGCGTTCCGTCGGCCGCGCGATGGCGCTGGCCGGGAGGCTGAAGGCCGGCATGGTGCACGTCAACGACCAGACGGTGAACGACGACGCGGTGAACCCCTTCGGCGGGCCCGGCATCGCGGGCAACGGCAGTTCGCACGGCGGCCCGGGGGACTGGGAGCAGTTCACGACCTGGCAGTGGATGACGGTGAAGGACACGCCGCCCGCGTTCCCCTTCTAACCGACGAATTCAGCGTCATGCGAGAGGAGACCTCATGAACTTTCAAGGCAAGACCATCGTCATCACCGGCGCCAGCTCCGGCATCGGCGCCGAGACCGCGCGCCTGATGCGCCTGGCGGGCGCCCGCGTCATCGGCATGGACCGCAACGAGCCCATGCTGACCTTGGACGGCTTCGTCAAGGCCGACCTGTCGGAGCAGGCCGCCATCGACGCGGCGGTGAAGCAGCTGCCCGAGCGTTTCGACGCGCTGTGCAACATCGCCGGCGTGCCCGGCACCGCGCCGGTGGACCTGGTGGCGCGGGTGAACTACCTGGGCCTGCGCCACCTGTGCCAGCGCGTGCTGGACCGGCTGCCCGCGGGCGGCAGCATCGTCAACATCGCCTCCATCCTGGGTGCCGAATGGCCGCAGCGGCTGGACCTTCACAAGGCCCTGGCCGAGACGCCGCATTTCGAGGCCGGCCTGGCCTGGCTCGCCAAGCACCCGGTGGCGCCCGACACCTGCTACCAGTACTTCAAGGAAGCGCTGATCGTCTGGAACTACGCGCAGTCGCAGAAGTGGTTCCTGGAGCGCGGCGTGCGCATGAACTGCGTGGCGCCCGGACCGGTGTTCACGCCCATCCTCGGCGACTTCGTGCAGATGCTGGGCAATGAGCGCGTGCAGAAGGACGCGCACCGCATGAAGCGCCCGGCCTATGCCGACGAGGTGGCACCGGTGGTGGCCTTCCTGTGCTCGGACGCGGCGCGCTGGGTCAGCGGCGTCAACCTGCCGGTGGATGGCGGATTGGCCTCGACCTACATCTGATCGCAGCGACCCCAAAGAACCACCCGGAGACAAAACCATGACCTTCCGCCGCCACGCGCTGGCGGTGGCGGTAGCGCTCGCACTGACCACCGTGCTCGCGCTGCCCGCCGCCCACGCCTTCGATATTCCCACGCCCGACCCCGAGCTGAAAGTCCGCCTGGACCTGACGCCCAAGTTGAGCACCGCCTATCGCCTGAAAAACGCGTCATCGAATTTGACCAAGCTGGACGTCGCCGCCGACCCCGGCATCAGCAACGAGGACGACGGCGACCACAACTTCAACAAGGGCCTGATCTCCCGCCGCTACGACCTGCTGGGGGAGCTGGATGTGTCAGCCCGGAACTGGGGCGCACGCCTGTCCGGCACCGCGTGGCACGACGGTGTCTACCTGGGCCGCAGCGACTACCAGGGCACGCCGCTGCTGGCCGGCGGCCAGCGCCTGGGGCCGGTGGTGTCCACGTCCAACAACTTCGCCGGCCAGGCCGCCAACGAGTTCCTGCCCGACACGCGCCGCCAGCACGGCCGCGGCACCGAGGTGCTGGACGCCTTTGCCTACGCCAAGGGCGAGATCGGCGGCATGAAGGGCACGCTGCGCCTGGGCAAGCACACGCTGCAGTGGGGCGAGAGCCTGTTCTTCGGCCAGAACGGCATTGCCAATGCGCAGGGGCCGGTGGACGTGGCCAAGATCGTCTCGGTGCCGGGCTGGCAGTTCAAGGAAGTGCTGCTGCCGGTGGAGCAGCTGTCGGGCTCGCTGCAATTGGCGCCGGGCGTGTCCGTGGGCGCGTATTACCAGCTGAAGTGGCGGCCCAGCAAGATCCCGGGCGTCGGCAGCTACTTCTCGAACCAGGACTACGTGGGCACCGGCACGGTGGGCTTCGGCAATGCGCCCGATGGCACGCCCATTTTCCTGAGCTACGACAAGGGCAAGGATTTCCGCCCGAAGGACAGCGGCCAGGGTGGCGTGCAATTGCGCTGGAGCCCCGTGGGCGGCGACTATGAGTTCGGCTTCTATGCCGCGCGCTACCACGACAAGACGCCGGCCGTGCCGGTGTTCGACTTCGTCAATGGCAACGTGCA
>CBIHPZ010000710.1:0-2513 GCA_966211865.1 uncultured Aquabacterium sp. | reverse complement strand
TGGCGTGCAGCTTGCCCGCGAACATGTCCATCACCATGTCGCCCTCGTTCAGGCGCAGCAGGCCGTGGTCGACGAAGACGCAGGTCAGCTGGTCGCCGATGGCACGGTGGATCAGTGCCGCGGCCACGCTGGAGTCCACGCCGCCGGACAGGCCCAGGATGACCTCCTCGTCGCCCACCTGCTCGCGGATGCGCTGCACCGCTTCCTCGATGTGGTCGCGCATGATCCAGTCGGCCTTGGCGCCGCAGATCTGCAGCACGAAGCGCTCCAGCAGCGCCCTGCCCTGCACGGTGTGCGTCACCTCGGGGTGGAACTGCACCGCGTAATAACCCCGATCTTCATCGGCCATGCCGGCGATCGGGCAGCTGGGGGTGGACGCCATCAGCTTGAAGCCGGGCGGCAGCGCGGTGACCTTGTCGCCGTGGCTCATCCACACCTTCAGCATGCCGTGGCCTTCGGCGGTGCGGTGGTCCTCGATGCCGTCCAAAAGACGCGTGTGGCCGTGCGCGCGCACTTCGGCGTAGCCGAACTCCCGGTGCGTGGACGCTTCCACCTCGCCGCCCAGCTGCACCGTCATCGTGAACATGCCGTAGCAGATGCCGAGCACCGGCACGCCCAGCTCCCACACCGCGGCCGGGGCGCGCAGGTCGTGCTCTTCGTAGGTGCTGGCGTGGCTGCCCGACAGGATGATGCCGCGCGGCGCGAACTCGCGGATGAACTCGTCGGAGACGTCGTTCGGGTGGATCTCGCAGTAGACGTGCGCCTCGCGCACGCGCCGGGCGATCAGCTGGGTGACCTGGGAGCCGAAATCGAGGATGAGGATCTTGTCGTGCATACGGGGTTGACGCCGAGGCAGTTGCGCGGCCGGCTAGACCGGCTCGTCAGGACGGTGGAAGTGGTGGCGGAAGTGATACAGCGCGAGCGTGGTGCCCACCAGCTGCAGCGCGGCACAGAAGTAGAACGGCAGGCCCATCAGCCAGTCGCCGGCCGGGCGGTGCGAGACGATGCCCAGCAACGCGGCGCCGACCACCGGCGCCACCACCGCCATGAGGCTGTTCAGCGAGCCGACCGAGCCCATGGCCTGGCCTTGGGTGCGCGCATCGGCCGCGTTGGAAACGATGCTTTGCAGCGCGGCGGTGGCGGCGAAGCCGAGCACATTGAACGCTATCACCGCGTACATCATCCAGCCCTGCGTCGCCAGGCCCCAGCCCAGGTAGGCCAGCGACGAGGACACCAGCCCCATCACCGCCAGCTTTTGCGGCGCGAAGCGCTTGAGCAGGTGCTTCAGCAGCCAGCCCTGCACGAAGACGGTCATCACGCCGACGGCGAAGAGCGACCAGCCGTTCTCCGCCGGCCCCCAGCCGAACTTGAATGCGGTGTACAGCACCCAGCAGGTGTGCAACGTGAACTGCGCGAGGCTGGCGAGGCCAATCACCGCCACCAGCAGGCCCACGCCTTCCAGCTTGGCCAGGCCCGTCAGCGCGCTGACCGGGTTGGCGCGGCGCCATTCGAAAGGCCGGCGGCGCGCCACTGGCAGCGATTCGGGCAGCACGAAGAAGCCGTAGGCCCAGTTCACCAGGGCCATGCCGCCGGCGCAGATGAAGGGCAGGCGCACGTCGATGCCCCCGAGGATGCCGCCGATCACCGGGCCGAGGATGAAGCCGACGCCGAAGGCCGCGCCCAGCAGCCCGAAGCGGCGCGCGCGCTCTTCCGGCGGCGTGATGTCGGCCACGTAGGCGTTGGCGACCGAGGCATTGGCCTGCATCGCGCCGCTGAAGAGCCGCACCGTGATCAGCACCCACAGCGCCGTGGCCGCCGCGGTGACGAAGAAGCTGAGCGCCAGCCCGGCGATGCCGATCAAGAGCACCGGCCGGCGGCCGTAGCGGTCGGACAGGCCGCCCAGGATGGGCGAGCCGAAGAAGTTGGCGAGGCCGAAGGCGAACGTGACCGCCCCGTACCAGAAGGCCTGCTCGGTGGGCGAACTGGTGAAGGTGCCCACCAGGTGCGGCAGCACGGGGATGATCAGGCCGATCGCGATCATGTCGATCAGCACCGTCACCATGATGAACGGCATCGCCGGTTGCCGGCCCCCGGCCGGCGGCGCTGCTGCGGCGTCGGCGGTCCTGCCGGCACCCAAGCCGGACCGCTCGGGCGGCCCGGCGGTGGCGCCCGGCCCGACCGCCCCTTCTGCGCGGGACATCACTCCATCCGGTAGTTGGGGGCTTCCTTCGTGATCTGCACGTCGTGCACGTGGCTCTCGCGGATGCCGGAGGAGGTGATCTCGACGAACTGGGCCTTGGTCTGCATCTCGGCGATGGTCGAGCAGCCGCAGTAGTGCATGGACGCGCGCAGGCCGCCGGCGAACTGGAAGATGATGCCGACGACCGAGCCCTTGTACGGCACCTGGCCCTCGATGCCCTCGGGCACCAGCTTGGCCGAGGTGGACGTGCTGGCCGAGCTGTCCTGGAAGTAGCGGTCGGCCGAGCCCTGCTGCATGGCGCCGATGGAGCCCA
>CBIHPZ010000709.1:0-2515 GCA_966211865.1 uncultured Aquabacterium sp. | reverse complement strand
TCGACCACGCCGCGCGCTTCCAGCGCCTTCAAGAGCACCACCGTGCTGGCCACCGACAGCGCCAGCCCGAACACCAGGCCCGCCCCCAGCGACCAGCCCCACCAGTGCGCCAGCGCCCAGCCCATCAGCGTGGCCACGCCGATCTGCACCACCGCGCCCGGCAGCGCGATCTTGCGCACCGCCATCAGGTCGGCCAGCGAGAAATGCAGCCCCACGCCGAACATCAGCAGCATCACGCCGATCTCGGACAGCTGGCTCGCGATCTGCACGTCCGCCACATAACCCGGCGTGGCCGGCCCGATGAGGATGCCCGCGACCAGGTAGCCCACCAGCGCCGGCAGGCGCAGCTTGGCGGCCACGAAGCCGAGGATCAGGGCCAGGCCGAGCGCGGCCGCGATGGTGGTGATGAGGGGGACGCTGTGGTGCATCGGGGGTTTATAGACCACGCCCTCGCACGACCGGCCTCAATCCCCCGCGTTCCACCGGGCCAGGATGCGGCCCAGCGTGCCGTCGCGCCTCAACACCGCCAGCGCCGCAGCCCAGCGCGCCACCAGCTGCGGCGGCGTGCGCGGCGAAAAGGCCAGGTACTCGTCCACCCGCAGCACGCTGCGCAGCGGCACCAGGTCCGCCAGCGGCACCCCCTGCTGCGCGGCCAGGTCCGGCACCGTCAGCTTGTTGGCGAACATCAGCGGCGCGCGGTCGTTCATCAGCATGCGCAGCATGTCTTCCGGCTTCGACACGCTGTGCAGGTTGGTGAAGCCCTGCGCCTGCAGGAACTGGTGGGTGAAGAAGCTGCGCACCACGAGGATGGTGGACGCGGAGCGCGCTTCATCGAGGCTGGCCAGGTGTTGCCCACTGCCACGCCGGGCGTAGAACACGCCCTCCACCGCCATCAGCGGGCCCACCCACTGGAACAGCGCCTCGCGCTCCGGCGTGCGGGCGGTGCAGAAGAGCCCCGTGTTCTCGTCCTTCTGCGCCCGCTCGAAGGCGCGGGCCCAGGGCAGCAGCGTGATCGTGGGCGTCACACCCAGGTGCTTCGCCATGGCCTGCACCACCTCGGCACACACACCGCCCACGCCACCCGAAGCGCCGGAGGCGCCGCCGTCGCGGGGGTCGGCTGGCAGCGGGAAGCTCAGGGGCCGGTTGTCCTCGGTGAGCAGCTGGACCGCGTCCGCGCTGGCAGCGCCCCAGGCCAGCCCGGTGGCCAGCACCCCGGCCAGCGCACCGACGGACAGCAGGCCAGCAGCGCCGCGCCGGGCAGCCGGCACCTTGCACCATGCGGGGACCACCTTCATGGACGACTCCTGGGCAGGCGGGACACGCGAACAGTCTAGGCACCGTCAGTGGCGGCGTCACTTGCAATCGCATGCCTGCCCATCAGCACAACTTATGGCTTCGGAGCGCCCCACCGCGGCGCATAAACCCCGCTTATGCCCCGGCCGAAACTTGTGATGAACGCTGCGCCGCACCGCCCGCTACCTTGTGCGGCATGCACCAGCCCACTGCCCGGCCGCGCTTGCCGAACACGACGCGCATGAACCCCGAGACGCATCCCTCCGGCACGGGTCCGTTGCGGACCGCGGAGGACGCGCGAAACATCCCGCGCTGGCCGACAGCGACGCGCCCGCTGCCCGTGGCGAGCGGCCAGGCGCCGGGCCGCCCGCGAGGCACGGCCGGAACACCAGCGCCGCGGCTGGTTCAAGCCACGACCCGCCTGCGCCGGGCCGCCGCCGTGCTGCTGGCCACGATCGCCACGCTGGCCGCTGCGCCCACGCAGGCCGGCGCCGTGCTGGAGCGCATCAAGCAGAGTGGCCGCATCACCATCGCGCACCGCGAGGCCTCGGTGCCCTTCTCGTACCTGGACGCGCAAGGCCGGCCGGTGGGCTACGCGATGGACATCTGCCAGCGCCTGGTGGAAGCAGTGGCCAAGCGCGTCGAGCACAAGAGCCTGGCCGTGGACTTCAAGCTGGTGACCTCCGCCACCCGCATCCCCACCATGGCCGACGGCGCCGCCGACCTGGAGTGCGAATCGACCACCAACACCGCCGAGCGGCGCGAACGCGTGGCCTTCACCGTGCCGCACTACATCACCGGCGCGCGCCTGCTGGTGCGGGCCGACAGCCCCATCAACGAGATTCGCGACCTGGAACGCAAAAGACTCGTGTCCACCACCGGCACCACGCCGCTGAAGACCATCACCCAGCTGAACCGCGAGCGCCTGCTGGGCGTGAACATCGGCGACGTGCCCGACCACGCCCGCGGCATCGAGATGGTGGAAAAAGGCGAGGCCGATGCCTTCCTGATGGACGAGGTGCTGCTGATCGGCCTGGTGGCCACCCGCCCCGACCCGGCCAAGCTGAAGGTGGTGGGCAAGTACCTCACCATCGAGCCGCTGGCCATCATGCTGCCCAAGGGCGACCCCGAGTTCAAACGCGTGGTCGACGACGAGATGAAGCGCCTGATCCGCAGCGGCGAGGCACTGGCCCTGCACGACAAGTGGTTCACCAAGCCGATT
>CBIHPZ010000708.1:0-2528 GCA_966211865.1 uncultured Aquabacterium sp. | reverse complement strand
GTCGGTCATCCGCATGGCGGGCGCCATTGTGCGCGACGTAAGCATGCGTTCCGGCGTGGCGCGAGGCCTCTGGACGACTGCGGTCCTTGTGTGTGCGCTCGCTGCGTTGGGCCGGGGCGCGATGGGCGTTTCGGCCTTCTTCCGCATGCGGATGAGTAACGCGAAAAGCGCGTGGATATTGACCGCCGGCTTGGTGTTGGGCGGCTCGGGCTGGCCCCGTCCTCGGGAGCGCAGCGCGGCATGCCGCGCAGTCGGACGCCAGTTGCCGCCGTGCGTGACATTTCTGCCGTCCCTCGCGCGGCCGGGTGCGGGGCGCTCCCCTATCATCCGCCGCTCCCTGCGACCCGCCATGGCCGACGTCCCGTCCCTGAACCCCGCACAGCTCGAGGCCGTGCACTACCTCTCCGGCCCCTGCCTGGTGCTGGCCGGTGCCGGCTCGGGCAAGACGCGGGTCATCACCCACAAGATCGCGCGCCTGCTGCAGGCCGGCCTGGGGCCGAAGCAGATCGCCGCCATCACCTTCACGAACAAGGCCGCGCAGGAAATGCGCGAGCGGGCCAAGGGCTTGGTGGGCGCGCGCGCGGCCAAGGACCTGGCGGTGTCCACCTTCCACTCGCTGGGCGTGCGCATGCTGCGCGAAGACGGCGAGCGCCTGGGCCTGAAGCCGCAGTTCTCCATCCTGGACAGCGACGACGTGCTGGGCGTGATGCGCGACGCCGGCGGCTCCAGCGACAACGCGCTGGCCAAGCGCTGGCAGTGGACCATCAGCCTGTGGAAGAACCAGGGCCTGGACAGCGCCGGCGCTGCCGCCGCCGCGAAGGACGACGACGAACGCGTCGCCGCGCGGGTGATGGCGCTGTACGAGGAGCGCCTGCAGGCCTACCAGGCGGTGGACTTCGACGACCTCATCGGCCTGCCGCTGAAGATGCTGCAGAAGGACCCCGAGGCGCGCAGGAAGTGGCAGCAGCAGTTCCACCACGTGCTGGTGGACGAGTACCAGGACACCAACGCCGTGCAGTACGAGCTGCTGAAGGCGCTGGTGGACCATGAGGACGAGCGCCGCCGCGGCCTCTTCACCGCGGTGGGCGACGACGACCAGAGCATCTACGGCTGGCGCGGCGCCACCATCGAGAACCTGAAGAAGCTGCCCACCGACTGGCCGAACCTGAAGGTGATCCCGCTGGAGCAGAACTACCGCTCCACCGGCAGCATCCTGCGCGCGGCCAACTGCGTGATCGCGGGCAACCCCAAGCTGTTCGAGAAGAAGCTGTGGAGCGAGTTCGGCGACGGCGAGCCGGTGCGCCTGGCCGAATGCGACGGCGAGGAACATGAAGCCGAGCGCGCGGTGGCCTTCATCCAGGCCATCCGCGGCCAGGGCGGGGCGCTGGCGGGTGCGCCCGGCGGCGGCGGCGTCAAGTTCAGCGACTTCGCGATCCTCTACCGCGCCAACCACCAGGCGCGGGTCTTCGAGCAGAAGCTGCGCGCCGCGCAGATACCCTACAAAGTGAGCGGCGGCCAGAGCTTCTTCGACCGCGCCGAGATCAAGGACCTGTGCGCCTGGCTGCGCCTGCTGGTCAACCAGGACGACGACCCGGCCTTCCTGCGCGCGGTGACGACCCCGAAGCGCGGCATCGGCCACACCACGCTGGGCAAGCTGGGTGAATTCGCCGGCAAGTGGAAGGTGAGCCTGTTCGAGGCGCTGTTCGCCGAAAGCCTGCAGGCCACGCTGGGCGCCAAGGCGGTGGGCTCGCTGCACGAGTTCGGCCGCTACATCAACGAGCTGGAGCACAAGGCCCGCCACACGACAGGCAGCGAGGACGCCAAGGCGCTGCTGCTGGGCTGGCTCAAGGACATCGGCTACGAGCAGCACCTGTACGACAGCGAGGACAGCGAGAAGCTGGCCGCCTCGCGCTGGTCCAACGTGATGGACTTCATCGACTGGATCGGCAAGCGCTGCGGCGGCACGATCACGCAGGACGGGGGCACTACCGTCGAAAGTGAGCGTCAGACGGTGCTGCAGGTGGCGCAGACCATCAGCGTGATCATCAGCCTGGCCGAGCGCGGCGACGAGCAGGAGGTGGTGACGCTGTCCACGCTGCATGCGTCCAAGGGCCTGGAGTGGCCGCACGTGGTGCTGGCCGGCGTCAACGAAGGCCTGCTGCCTTTCAAGAGCGACGGCGAGGACATGACGCCCGAGCGCCTGCAGGAAGAACGGCGGCTGATGTACGTGGGCATCACCCGCGCGCGGTCCACGCTGGTGGTGTCGACCCTGAAGCGCCGCAAGAAGGGCCGCGACACCGTGGCCGGCATCCCCAGCCGCTTCATCGGCGAGATGAAGCTGCACGAGGCGACGACCAAGGAAGACCCGCGCGAGCGGCTGAAGAAGCTGCGCGCGGAGCTGGCGGCGAAGGCGGCTGGGGCGGCGCCCCCGCCCTGAGCGTCGACAGGGCGCGCCGCAGTCGCCTCGAACCCTCGACAGGACGCGCCGCGGTCGCCTCGAACCTTCGACAGGACGTACCGCAGTCGCC
>CBIHPZ010000707.1:0-2543 GCA_966211865.1 uncultured Aquabacterium sp. | reverse complement strand
GCCTGCAGGCGCACGCCCAGCGGGCCCAGCCGTTCGCGCACCGCCGGCATGGCCAGCGCTTCGCGCGCGGCGCGGTTCAGCCGGTCGATGACCTCGGGCGGCGTGCCGGCCGGGGCCGCCAATGCGTTCCACGACGCCACGTCGTAGCCGGCCACGCCGGCCTGCGCCACGGTCGGCACATCGGGCAGCGCCGGGTTGCGCTGGCCGGAGGACACCGCCAGCGCACGCACCGCACCGGCCTGCACCTGCGGCACCATCGGCCCCAGGATCTCCACGGCCACATCCGCCTCGCCCGCGCGCAGCGCCTGCAGCACCGCGGGCGATCCCTTGTAGGGCACGGTCAGCACATCGATGCCGGCCACGGTCTCAAAGAGCTTGGCCGCCAGGTGCTGCGTGCTGCCGGGCGTGATGGTGGCGACGTTCAGCTTGCCCGGGTTCGCCTTCGCATGGGCCAGTGCGTCGCGCAAGGTGGCAAAGCGGCTGTTGGCCGCCACGAAGAAGCCCAGGTCGAAAAAGCCCAGCGTGGTGATGGGCGCAAAGGCCTTCAGCGTGTCGTAGGGCAGCTTCCTGAACAGGCCCGCGCTGATGGCATTGCCATTGCTCATCAGCAGCAGCGTGTGGCCATCGGGCCGGGCGGACGCGGCCGCCTGGCTGGCCACGATGCTGCCGGCGCTGGGCTTGTTGTCCACCACCACCGCCACGCCCAGCGACTTCGCCATCTGCTCGGCCACGGCACGCGCGGTCAGGTCGGCCACGCCGCCCGGCCCGAAGGGCACCAGCAGCGTGATGGCACGGTCCGGGAAGCGCGTGTTCGGCGCCTGCGCGAAGGACGGCAGCGCGGCCGCCAGGCTCGCCAGCGTGAGCTGTCGCCGATGAAGGAAGGTGCGGGTGTTCATGGCAGCCCGATGCTGCCGCAGGACTGCCGCTGCCGCCACTGCGGCGCCGGATGCCACGCCGGCCCAACAGCGTTTGCGCAGCGCACGCATCCCGAAACTTGACGATTCGCCGCCCGGTCCGGAAACGCTAAACAGGCAGGCCGATCACCCCCAGAGAGTCCACCCATGCCCAACCGCCATCAGCCCAGGGCCTGCCTGCTGGCCCTGGCCGTTCCCTTGATCTGCGCCGCGCCGGGTGCCGGCGCGCAGTCCGCGCCGACGGAGTTTC
Organism: uncultured Aquabacterium sp.; assembly: GCA_966211865.1. Taxonomy (GTDB): domain Bacteria; phylum Pseudomonadota; class Gammaproteobacteria; order Burkholderiales; family Burkholderiaceae_C; genus Pseudaquabacterium. Next base: position 1,379 of record CBIHPZ010000707.1, on the reverse strand, counting down.
CGGAAGGCGCCACCACCCTGACGCCCGAGGCCCTGAAGGAAGCGCTGGCCGGCAAGGTCTTCACCGTGGCACCGGCCTCGGGGTCGCCGTGGCGCTGGCAGTTCAACGGCAACGGCTACTTCTACATCAACATCGGCAGCTTCAGCGACAGCGGCAAGTGGACCCTCAAGGACAGCGCGGTGTGCACCGAAGGCCGGCAGATCAAGTACAGCTGCAACGAGATGCGCAGCGCCGACGGCGTGCTCCACATGAAGCGCGACAGCGGCGAGGTGGTGAAGCTGGCGCCGCAATGAGTGCCGGCCGGGCGGGCCCGGAGTCGGTCAGGACTGCGGCTCGTCCAGCAATTCCTGCAGCCGCGCGCTGGTGCGGTCCATCGCGGCCTCGATGACGCCCATCAGCGACTCGTCGCCGATGGTCTCGGCCATCGCGCGCACCACCTCGGCCTGGATCGCCATCGTCTTGCGCGCCAGCGCCTCGCCCGAGCGCGTGAGGAACAGCTGCTTGGCGCGCGCATCGGCGGGGTCGGGCTCGCGGCGCACCAGCTTGCGCTGCTCGAACTGGCCGATCAGCGTGCTGATGTGGCTCTTGGCACTGAAGCAGCGCGCCGACAGCACCTGCTGCGAGATGCCGGGCTTGCTCAGCACGTTGGCCAGCACCTCATGCTCGGCCAGGCGCACGCCGATGGCGGCCAGGCGCTGCGCCATCACCGCTTCGCACAGGTGATAGGCGCGCACCACCGACAACCACGACCGCACCGCATCCGACTCGATTCCCATGGCCTTGCAAATGGTTCGTCAACGAACTACATTGTTCGGAACCGAACCAATTCAAGGCCGGTGCCAACCGGCGGATCATTGCATGAACCTCTACCTGCGACTGCTCTGGACGCTGCTGCGTTCCTTCCGCTTGCCGGCCATCGCGATGGGGGACACGCTGGTGCGCGGCCTGCGGGTGATGCCCAACGACCTGGACATCAACGGCCACATGAACAATGGCCGCTACATGACGGTGGTGGACCTGCTGCTGGTGGAGTACTTCGTGCGCAGCGGCTTTGCCCGCGTGCTGCTGCGCCAGGGCTGGCGGCCGATGGCGGGTGGCTCCTTCATCACCTACCGGCGCGGGCTGAAGCCCTTCCAGCGCTATGAGGTGCGCTTCCGCCAGGAAGGGGCGGACGCGCACTGGAACTACATGCGCTTCGAATTCATCGCGGCCGACGGCACGCTGTGCGCCGCCGGCTACATGAAGGGCGCGGCGGTCGGCCGTTCGGGCCTGGTGCCGAACGAGCAGTCGTATGCCAGCCTGGGCCTGCCCTTCGTGCCGGCGGCGCTGCCCGACCCGGTGCGGCATTGGCTGGCGGCCGAAGGCAGCGTGATGGCCGC
>CBIHPZ010000706.1:0-2545 GCA_966211865.1 uncultured Aquabacterium sp. | reverse complement strand
CTGCCACAGCATCACCGCCGCGATCAGGCCCAGCAGCGTGGCGCTGATGGGGCGGTCGATGAAGGCGGTGAAGCTGCCGCGGGACATCAGCATGGCGCGGCGGAAGTTCTCTTCGAGCATGGGGCCCAGGATGAAGCCGAGCATCAGCGGGGCGGCGTCCAGGTCCAGGCGCATGAACAGGTAGCCCAGCAGGCCGAAGCCGGCGGTGACGAAGACGTCGTCCATGTTGTTGTTGACGCTGAAGGTGCCGATGCAGCAGAAGAACAGGATGGCCGGGAAGAGCACGCTGTACGGGATCTTGAAGACCGACAGCCAGTAGCGCACCAGCGGCACGTTCAGCACCACCAGGAACACGTTGCCCACCCACATGCTGGCCACCAGGCCCCAGAACAGCTCGGGGTGCTGGGCAATCATGTTGGGGCCGGGCTGGATGCCCTTGATGATGAAGGCGCCCATCATCAGCGCCATCACGGCGTTTTCGGGAATGCCGATGCTCATCAGCGGAATGAAGCTGGTGCGCGCGGCGGCTTCGTCGGCAGCGGCCTGGCCGGCCACGCCTTCGATGGCGCCGTCGCCGATCTCATGCCGGTACTTGCTGACCTTCTTGTCCAGCGCATAGGCCGCGAATTGGGCAATCACCGGGCCGCCGCCGGGCAGGATGCCCATGAACGAGCCGATGGCGCTGCCGCGCAAGGCGCTGGGGATGATGCGCTTGAATTCGGCCCAGGTCGGGATCAGGTTGATCTTGCCGTTGAACGGGGTGCGCTGCGTCTTGGCGTCCAGGTTGCGCGTGATTTCGGCAATGCCGAAGCAGCCCAGTGCCACGCTGACCAGGCCGATGCCGTCGGCCATGAAGGGCAGGTCCATGGTGAAGCGTTGGACCCCGGTGTTCACGTCGGTGCCGATCTGGCCCAGCAGCACGCCCACGAAGCACATGGCCAGGCCGTTGATCAGGCTGCCGGTGGTGACGAAGCTGACCGAGACGAAGCCCACCATCATCAGCGCGCAATAGTCGGCCGGGCCGAACAGAAAGGCCACTTCGCCCAGGCTGGGCGCCAGGAAGGTGAGCACCACGATGGCCACCGTGCCGCCGATGAAGCTGGAGATGCCCGCGGTGAACAAGGCCAGTCCGGTCTTGCCTTTGAGCGTCATCTGGTACCCGTCTATGCAGGCCACGATGGAGCTGGCATGCGGGATCTTCATCGTGATGGCGCTGACGCTGTCGCCGTATTGCGCGCCGTAATAGATGCCGGCCAGCATGATCAATGCGCCGGTGGTGGGGATGGAATAGGTGAGTGGCAGCAGCAGGCTGATGGTGGCCAAGGGGCCCAATCCGGGCAGCAGTCCGACCAGCGTGCCCACCACGCAGCCGATGGCGCAGTACATCAGGTTCTGCAGCGTCAGCGCGTGCTCGAACCCGAAGGCGAGGTTGTGGAGGTATTCCATGATCAGAGCAGCGGCAGGTTGAGGCCCAGGAGCTTCTGGAACGCAAAGGCGATGGCCACCAGGCCGGCGCTGATCTGCAGGCTGCGCATCCACGAGCGTTCGGTGCCGGCCAGGGACGCGATGAAGACCATGGCGACGATGCCCAGGGTCATGTTCACCAGCTTCGACAGCAGCGCGAAGGCGCACAGCGCGGCCAGCAGCAGGCCGATGTTGCGCACCTGCAGCTTCAGCGGAATCGGCTGCTCGAATCGCGAGCGCACGATGCCCACGATGGCGATGACCAGCAGCATGGCGCTGACCAGCAAGGGGAACAGCCCGGGTCCGGCGCGGCCCAGGCTGCCGACGTTGTAGCGGAAGGAATTGAGGCCGAAGGTGAGGGCGATCGCAGCGAGAAACAGGCCGCGTGCCAGGTGGGTGTTGTTCATGCCAACTCGTCGAGGACGCACGCAGGTCGGTGCGGGTTCGACTCTAGAAACCAGGCCCTCCGCGGCCCCCGCGGCTTCTACTTACGACAGCTTCGCGACAGGTTCGCGGGCGGTTTGGTCCGCCGCCGCCAGCGGCAGGCTGGCGCGCACCAGCAGGCCGCGGCCGTGCGCACCGCTGAGCATCTCGGCATCACCGCGGTGGGCGCGCGCGATGTCGCGCACGATGGCCAGGCCGAGGCCCGCGCCGGTGCCTGGCGCGCCGGTGCCGCGGCGGAAGCGGTCCCAGACCTGGGCCTGCTCTTCGGCGGGCAGGCCGGGGCCGTCGTCTTCCACTTCGATGACGGCCTGCGTGCCGCGAATGGCGGTGCGCACCGTCACGCGCGCGCCCCGCCCCGCGTACAGCGTGGCGTTGTGGACCAGGTTGCGCATCAACTCGGTCAGCAGCAAGGCATTGCCGGCCACGACGGCGGGCCGCAGGTCGAAGCCCAGGTCCTGGCCGGCGGCGATGGAAGGGGCCAGCCAATCGTCCGCGCAGGCGCTGGCCAGTTGCGCCAGGTCCACCGTGGGCTGGATGGCCGCGCCGGTGCGCGAGGCGTCTTCGGTGCGCGCCTGGGTCAGCAGCTGCTGCGCCAGCCGGGCGGCGCGTTCGGCGGCGGCATGCAGGCGGTCCAGCG
>CBIHPZ010000705.1:0-2552 GCA_966211865.1 uncultured Aquabacterium sp. | reverse complement strand
CGCCGGCGCCAGCAGCAGCTGTGGCTGATGGGCCCGCTGCTGGGCGTGGTGGGCGTGGCGCTGGCCACCGAGTTCCTGGCGCAGCAGACGGCGCTGGACGTGCGCGTGGGCTACGTGGCGCAGCTGGTGCCTTCGCTGGTGTTCATGGCGCTGGGCCTGCGGCTGGTGCAGCAGTACGGCCGCGCGCTGGAATCGGCCGAGCAGGGCCGCGCCGAACTGGAAGTGCGCATCCGCGAGGCCACCGCGCAGATCGAGAAGAACTTCGCGCAGCTGTCCGAGATGAAGGTGGAGCAGGTGACCGACCGCGAGCGCAAGCGCATCGCCGCCGACCTGCACGACGACCTGGGCGCGAAGCTGCTGACCATCGTGCACACCAGCGAGAGCGAGCGCATCTCCACCTTGGCGCGCGAGGCGCTGGAGGAGATGCGGCTGTCGGTGCGCGGCCTCACCGGCAAGCCGGTGCGACTGAGCGACGCGCTGGGCGACTGGCGCGCCGAGGTGGTGTCGCGGCTGGCGCAATCGGGCGTCGAGGGGGAATGGAATGCGCCCTCGGAGGACGACGTGCCGGGGACGCTCTCAGCCCGCGCCTATGTGCAGACCACGCGCATCCTGCGCGAAGCCATCAGCAACATCATCAAGCACAGCGGCGCCTCGCATTGTTCGGTGCGCTGCACCCTCACCGGCGGCGACTTCCAGCTGGTGATCCAGGACAACGGCAACGGCATTCCGATGGAGCTGGACGGCCGGCTCGACAAGGGCCACGGCATGGCCAGCATGAAGAGCCGGGCCAAGCAATTGCAGGGTCAGTGCCTGGTCGAATCGGGCCCAGGTTATGGAACCGTGATACGTCTCACGTTGCCGCTGGATCGGCATGTCACGGCCACGTAAGTGACTGCTACGATGGATCGGGTCCGGTTTCAACCCCCCATTCAACTGCATGAACAACATCCTGCTGCTCGAGGACCTGCACGAGATCCGCGCATGGTTGCGCAGCCTGGTGTTGCAGGTCTTTCCTAACGCCCAAATTACGGAGTGCTCGCGCGTCCACGACGCGCAGGCGCACGTGGCGGCGATGAAGTTCGACCTGGCGCTGATCGACCTGGGCCTGCCCGACGGTTCGGGCACCGACGTGGTGGCGGCGCTGCGCGATGCGCAGCCCGAAGCGCTGTCGGTGGTGGTGACCATCCACGACGACGACGACCACCTCTTCCCTGCCCTGCAGGCCGGCGCCTACGGCTACATCCTGAAGGAGCAGTCGCGCGAGCTGATCACCGAGCAGCTGCAGCGCATCAGCCAGGGCGAGCCGCCGCTGTCGCCGTCGATCGCGCGCAAGGTGATCAAGTACTTCGCGTCGATGGCCAAGCCGGCCGCATCGACGATGCCCGACGTGTCGCTGACCGAGCGCGAAAGCGAAGTGCTGCTGCGCGTGGCCAAGGGCTTCACCCTGCCGGAGATCGGCGTGCAGCTGGGCCTGTCGCGCCACACCATCGCCGACTACGTGAAGCAGATCTACCGCAAGCTGAACGTCAGCTCGCGCGCCGAGGCGGCGCTGGAAGCGCAGCGGCTGGGGCTGTTCCGGCGCTGAGGGCGCCGACGACGCTGACGCCCCCGTGGGGCGACTTGGCGCCGGCCGCACACCGGCGGCGCGCCCCGCGTGGACGAAGGACCGGCGCCCGCGCGGCGTCGATGGCCCCGTCCAGCACCTCGGTGGCCACAGCCAGGGCCGCGTCCCGGAGCGCCTCGCATAATCGCCGCCCATGATCGGACGGCTCGTCGGCACCCTGGCGGAGAAAGCCCCGCCCCAAGTTCTCATCGACGTGAACGGCGTCGGCTACGAAGTCGACGTGCCGATGTCGAGCTTCTTCAACCTGCCCGGCCTGGGTGAACGCGTCACGCTGCTGACGCACTTCGTCGTGCGCGAGGACGCGCAGCTGCTGTACGGTTTCCTAACGCACGAAGAACGCGCCACCTTCCGGCAGCTGATCCGCATCTCCGGCATCGGGCCGCGCACGGCGCTGTCCATCCTGTCGGGCCTGTCGGTTTCCGAACTGAGCCAGGCGGTGACGCAGCAGCAGGCGGGGCGCCTCGTGAAGGTGCCGGGCATCGGCAAGAAGACGGCCGAGCGCCTGCTGCTGGAGCTGAAGGGCAAGCTGGGGCCGGACATGGCCGCGCCGGGCGCCGCCGTGGCCAGCGACGCGCAGGCCGACATCGTGCAGGCGCTGATGGCGCTGGGCTACAACGAAAAGGAAGCCGCCGCGGCGCTGAAGGCGCTGCCGCCGGACATCGGCGTGGCGGACGGCATCAAGCAGGCGCTGAAGGCGCTGTCGAAGTAGCGGCTTCCCCATAGCCGGCAGCCCACCGGCAGGTGACAATCCGCTGTATGGGCATACAGACCGACGACTTCGAAGCCGCCCCGCTGCCGCGGGTGGTCAGCGCCGCGCGGCAGTCGCCGCAGGAAGAAGCGCTGGAACGCGCGCTGCGGCCCAAGCTGCTGCAGGAATACGTCGGCCAGGCCAAGGCGCGCGAGCAGCTGGAGATCTTCATCGGCGCCG
>CBIHPZ010000704.1:0-2555 GCA_966211865.1 uncultured Aquabacterium sp. | reverse complement strand
TCGACCGGCGCCGTCCACGGCGCGCGCTCGATCATGCGGCGCGTGTCCGCATAGCCCGCGGCGCGGCGCGCCTGCACGCCGGCGGACGTGAAGTCGATGTCCTTGGTGTGGTCCTCGCCTTCGATGCGCGGCGCCAGCAGGTGGGCCACGTGCATCGTCGTGCCGCAGCCCCAGCTGGCCAGCTCCTGCACCTCGGGGTCGTTGCGTTTCGCCGCCGGCAGCTGCTTCTGTAACTCCCGAATGACGTGGCGCAGGCGGTGGATCTGCTTCTGCCGCAGGATGTGGCTGTCGGCCCGGCTGGCGTACTGGATGTCCTTCTGCCGGCCCATCACCTGCCAGATCGATTCCGGCTCGGGCCCCGTCTGGTGCCAGACGTTGACCGCGAAGATCAGCGAATCGCGCCGCGGGTTGTCGTCCAGCACCGCCTCGATCGGCGTGTTCGAGTAGATGCCGCCGTCCCAGTACGGCTGGCCGTCGATGCGCACCGCCGGAAAGGCCGGCGGCAGCGCGCCCGAAGCCATCACGTGGTCCAGGCCGATGCGGCCGTCGCGGCTGTCGAAGTAGCGCATCGTCCCGCTGCAGGCGTTCACCGCGCCCACGGTCAGGCGCGTCCTGCAGGTGTCCAGGTAGTCGAAGTCGACCAGCGCGCTCAGCGTCTCGCGCAGCGGCGCGGTGCTGTAGTAGGCCGCCTGCTCCACGCCCAGCGCGGCCTGCGCGCCGCGCAGCGCCAGCAGGTTGGGCTCGAAGAAGGCGGGGATGCCGCGCATCACCGTGGTCATGTTGGCCAGCAGGTTGCCCATGCCCAGCCAGTCGAAGGGCCCGGCCAGCGTGCGCTGCTGCTCCACGTGCAGCCAGAAATCATCCAGCTTCTTCATGCGCTGCTCGGGCGGGTTGCCGACGATCAGCGCGGCGTTGATGGCGCCGATGGAGGTGCCGATGACCCAGTCGGGCTCGATGCCGGCTTCATGCATCGCCTGGTAGACGCCCACCTGGTAGGCGCCCAGGGCGCCCCCGCCTTGCAAGACCAGCACCACCTGCCCCGGCAGTGCCGTCTTCTTCTTCAGGGGCGCCTCGGCGCCGGGGTGCTGATCTGCTCTCACATCATGTCCTTCATCGTGTCGGGCTTCTTGTCGTTGACGATATCGGCGATCGTCAGGTGCACCGGCACGCTGCCGGAGTTCTTCCACCAGTGCATGGTGCCCAGCGATTCGCGCGCGGTCTCGCCCGCCTTGTGCAGGATGGGCACGGCGCACTTGCTCGAATGTTCGTGGATCTCGCCGGCGGTGACCATGATCAGCGCCGGCCGGTCGGCGTGGCTGTGCAGCGGCACGACGCCACCGGGCTGGATCACCATGTGGCGCAGGCGCAGGCGGCGCTGGTTCAGCTTCACGTTTTCCTTCGACAGGTCGATGGACGCGAGCTCGTCGTCGGTGACGCCCACCGGCGCCGTGGCCGCGCCGGGCAGCGCATTGGTGGCCAGCTGGTCGGCGGGGCATTCGCCGGCGGCGGCGGCGCCGAGCAGGCCGGTGAAGAGCGCGGCACCGGCGGCGCAGCGGTAGAAGAGTCGTTGCTTGTTCATGTGAAAACTCCTTGGGTCGTGAATGCGGGGCGAGGGGTTGAAGAGGGGCCGCGTCTCGTCCCTGTTATCGATCGGCCCCCTTGGGAACTACTGCGCGGTCCAGCCGCCCTCGATGGGCAGGATGGCGCCGGTGATGGAGGCCGCGTCTTCCGAGCACAGGAAGGCGGTGAGCGCCGCCACCTGCTCCACCGAGACGAAGCGCTTGGTCGGCTGCGCGGCCAGCAGCACGTCGCGGACCACCTCCTGCTGCGTGATGCCGCGCGCCTTCGCGGTGTCGGGAATCTGCTGCTCGACCAGCGGCGTCAGCACGTAGCCGGGGCACACGGCATTCACCGTGATGCCCGCCTCGGCCACCTCCAGCGCCACGGTCTTCGTGAAGCCGGCCACGCCGTGCTTGGCGGTGACGTAGGCCGACTTGTACTTGCTGGCCACCAGCGCATGGGCCGACGCGATGTTGACGATGCGGCCCCAGCCCTTGGCCTTCATCGCGGGCAGCGCCAGGCGCGTGGTGTGGAAGGTGGACGAGAGGTTGACCGCGAGGATGGCGTACCACTTCTCCACCGGGAACTCGTCCACCGGCGCCACGTGCTGGATGCCGGCGTTGTTCACCAGCAGGTCGATGCTGCCGAACTCCGACAGCGCCTTGCCGATCATGTCCTCGATGGCCTCGGGGCGCGACATGTCGGCGCCGTCGTGGCGCACCTCCACGCCGTGCGCCTCCGCCAGGCCGGCGCGCAGGCGCTCGATCTCGGCGCGGTCGCCGAAGCCGTTCAGGACCACGTTGGCGCCCTGCGCGGCCAGCGTGCGGGCGATGCCGAGGCCGATGCCGGACGTGCTGCCGGTGACGAGGGCGGTCTTGCCGATGAACATGGAAACTCTCCTAGCGTGTGAAAGGTGCGTCCGCGGTGAGGCCGGCCGCTTCAGGCGGCGCGGCCGGTGAGGGGGGTGTTGGTGGCGCCGCCGAGGGCGTCGTTGA
>CBIHPZ010000703.1:0-2567 GCA_966211865.1 uncultured Aquabacterium sp. | reverse complement strand
GGACGGACGTGAAGCGGTCGCGGCCGCTATGCTCCAAAAGACGCGTCCTCGCGCGGCGTGGGCCGATCCTCGGGGCCGGTCGCCCTGCGCCCTGCCGCGCCGTTCGACGTGGCGCGAAGTGCCTTCGCGCGGCCGCACGGTGCTTGCACGGGGCGGCTGGGCGGGCGCTGGTGCTCGCGTTGAATGTGGCCGCGCGCCAGGGCGCAACCTTGCCGGCGGTCATCGCAGCGATCGACAGTAGGGCAGCGGCCGGCGCGCCCGCCTTCCGGCCCGCGGGTGTGGCCGGGAGGCGCGGGTCGCCATGCTGTGATCGGCATGTCATTGCACATGTTGTGCCGCCAGGCGCCGCACAACGGCAGCAATCACCGCGGGGGTGCGCCTAAGCTTCAGGCACCGGATGCCCGACCCGGGAAGGGCGATGAACCAGCCCGTGCGGTTCGCGCTTCCCGACCCGGGCTGACCTGCATTCCTGACCCACGATATACGCGTCCATGACCGCTGCCCTGTTGCTGCACCGTGCCGATGGCACTTCCTTGGCCACCCCCTTCCGGAGAGCCGCCTTCGGCGCCGCCGATCCGTTCGCACGCTGCCGCGACATCGCCTGGGAAGGACCGGACGCGATGTGCGCCGGCCGCGTCGGCTTCATCGGCGAACTGGACGTGGCCGGCTTCCCGCACACCGAGACCGTCGTCGTGGTGGACGGCGAACTCACGCTGGCCACGCCCGGCGCGCCGGCGCTGGTGCTGCGGCGCGGCGATGGCGCGGTGATCGCGCGCGGCACGGCCCTGCGCATCCTGGCCGCTGCGCGCGCGCTGTTCGTCTTCTGCGCCGCTGCGGCCGAAGGGCCGAGCAACCCCGGGGTGAGGCGGCTGCGCACGGATGCCGAGGCGAACTACAAGCCGTCCAACCCGCCACCCGCCGAGGCGCTGCTGGGCCCGGTGCCGCAGTGCCGCAGCGACAACCAGTTCATCGACGAGCAGGCGCAGTACCGCGCCGGTACCTGGGACGCCACGCCCTACCACCGTGTCGTGCGCCCGCACCGCCTGAACGAGCTGATGGTCCTGCTGGCCGGCAGCGTGCGCTTCGCCGGCGCGGACGGCAGCGTGCTGTCGGCACACCCGGGCGATGCGGTGTTCGTGCCCCAGGGCGCAGCGATCGGCTGGGAAAGCAGCGAGCGCGTCGCCAAGTTCTACGTCGTGCAAGAGCTGCGAGCCTGATGCCGTGATCGCGCGGGCCACGTCCCTGGGGCGTGGCCCGATCCAACCGCCGGACGACCCCATGAACCTGCCTTTGACCCTGCACCGCGCCCACGGCGCCAAGACCACCGCGGCGCCCACGCTGCGCCAGCCGCTGCGTCTCCTCGACACCTCGTCGCCGCTGCCGCCACGGGCCGACGTGGTGGTGATCGGCGGCGGCATCATCGGCGTCTTTGCGGCCTACTACCTGGCCCGGCGCGGCCTGTCGGTGGCGGTGGTCGAGAAGGGCGCCATCGGTGCCGAGCAGTCCAGCCGCAACTGGGGCTGGTGCCGCCAGCAGAACCGCGATGCGCGCGAGCTGCCGATGGCCACCCGGAGCCTGGCGCTGTGGGAGCAGTTCGCCGCGGACAGCGGCGAGGACACCGGCTTCAGCCGCTGCGGCCTGCTCTACCTCAGCCAGGACGAAGAAGAGATCGGGCGCTGGGCCGCGTGGCGCGACTTCGCCCGGACGGCCGGCGTCATAACGCATGTCCTGAGCGGCCGCGAGGCCACCGAACGCGGCCAGGCCACCGGTCGCGCCTGGGCCGGTGGCGTGTTCTCGCCCAGCGACGGCACGGCCGATCCGTCCAAGGCCGCGCCGGCCGTGGCCGCGGCACTGATGAAGCTGGGCGGCACGGTGCACCAGAACTGCGCCGCGCGCGGCATCGAGCGCGAGGGCGGGCGGGTCAGCGCGGTCGTCACCGAGGCCGGCACCATCAAGACCCGCACGGTGGTGTACGCGGGTGGCGCCTGGGCCTCGTCGTTCTGCCGCCAGCTGGGCATCCGCTTTCCGCAGGCCACCATCCGCCAGACCATCGTGCGCGTGGCGCCGGTGGCGCAGCGCTTGCCGGACGCTCTGCACACCGGCCCCGTGTCCGTCACCCGCCGCAGTGACGGCAGCTACAACCTCGCCATCAGCGGCCGCGGCCGGGTCGATCCCACCCTGCAGCTGCTGCGCTTTGCGCCGCAGTTCCTGCCGATGTTCGCCAAGCGCTGGCGCAACATCGCCCCGGGCGGGTTCGAAGGCATCCGCGGCGGCCATGAATCGCTGGCGCGCTGGACGCTGGATGGACCGACGCCGATGGAACGCATGCGCGTGCTCGACCCCAAGCCCGACCAGGCCGCGGCCCGGCTGACCTACGAACGCGCGGTGCAACTGCTGCCCGCCTTCGGCCAGGCCGGCATCGCCAGTGCCTGGGCCGGGTTCGTCGACAGCACGCCCGACGGCGTGCCGGGCATCGGCGAAGTGGCGGAGGTGCCGGGCTTCATCCTGGCCGCGGGCTTCTCCGGCCACGGCTTCGGCATCGGCCCCGGTGCCGGCCATCTGATCGC
>CBIHPZ010000702.1:0-2569 GCA_966211865.1 uncultured Aquabacterium sp. | reverse complement strand
GTGCCCCGGGCGCAGGCCGTGTGGTAGGCCAGCAATTGCAGCGGCACCACGTGCAGGATGGGCGACAGCGCGCCGTAGTGCTCGGGCATGCGGATGACGTGCACGCCGGTGCCGGACTCGATGTGGGTGTCGGCGTCGGCGAAGACGTACAGCTCGCCGCCGCGGGCGCGCACCTCCTGCAGGTTGCTCTTCAGCTTCTCCAGCAGCGCGTCGTTGGGCGCCACGGTCACCACCGGCATCGCCGCGGTCACCAGGGCCAGCGGGCCGTGCTTCAGCTCGCCGGCGGGGTAGGCCTCGGCGTGGATGTAGCTGATTTCCTTGAGCTTCAGGGCGCCTTCCAGCGCCACCGGGTAGTGCAGCCCGCGGCCCAGGAACAGCGCGTTTTCCTTGCGCGCAAACTCCTCGGCCCAGGCGATGACCTGGGGTTCCAGCGCCAGCACGGCCTGCACCGCGGCGGGCAGGTGGCGCAGGGCCTTCAGGTGCGCGTCTTCCTGCTCGTCGGTCAGGTGGCCGCGCGATTGCGCCAGCGCCAAGGTCAGCATGAAGAGCGCCACCAGCTGCGTGGTGAAGGCCTTGGTCGAGGCCACGCCGATCTCGACGCCAGCGCGGGTGACGAAGGCGTGCGCGCATTCGCGCACCATGGCGCTGGTGCCCACGTTGCAGATGGTGAGCGTGTGGGCCATGCCCAGGCCGCGCGCGTGCTTCAGCGCGGCGATGGTGTCGGCGGTCTCGCCGCTCTGGCTGATGGTGACGACCAAAGTACGCGGGTTCGGCACGCTGTCGCGGTAGCGGTATTCGCTGGCGATTTCCACGCTGGTGGGAATGCGGGCGATGGACTCCAGCCAGTACTTGGCGACGCTGCCGGAGTAGTAGCTGGTGCCGCAGGCCAGGATCAGCACCTGGTCGATTTCCTTGAAGGCGGCAAAGGCCTTGTCGCCGAAGATCTCGGGCGAGATGTCGGTGATGCCGTCCAGCGTGTCGGCGATGGCGCGCGGCTGCTCGAAGATTTCCTTCTGCATGTAGTGCCGGTACGGGCCCAGCTCGGCGGCGCCGGAATGGGCCTGCACGGTGCGCACCTCGCGCTGCACGGGCTTGTGCGTGCCGTCGGCCTGGCGGCCGACGATCCAGTGCTTGCCGAGTTGCAGGTCGACGATGTCGCCCTCTTCCAGGTAGACGATCTGGTCGGTGACGCCGGCGAGCGCCATGGCATCAGACGCGAGGAAGGTCTCGCCCTGGCCGACGCCCAGCACCAGGGGCGAACCTTCACGGGCGCCGATCACGCGCTGCGGCTCGTCACGGCAGAACACCGCGATGGCATACGCGCCCTTCAGGCGTTGGGTGGCGCGCTGCACGGCATCGAACAGGTCGCCGTCGTACAGGTGGTTGACGAGGTGGGCGATGACCTCGGTGTCGGTCTGGCTCTCGAACACGAAGCCCTTGGCCTGCAGTTCGGCGCGCAGCTCGTCGTGGTTCTCGATGATGCCGTTGTGGACCAGGGCGATGCGGGCGGTGCCGTTGGCGCCATTGGAGAAGTGCGGGTGCGCGTTGTGCACCGCCGGCGCGCCGTGCGTGGCCCAGCGCGTGTGCGCGATGCCCGTGCCGGATTGCACAGCCTCGGTGGCCACTTGCGTGTCAAGCTCCGCCACCCGCGCCGTGCTGCGCGTGCGGCGCAGCATGCCGTCCTGGTGCACGGCCACGCCGCAGCTGTCGTACCCGCGGTACTCCAGGCGCTTCAGGCCCTGGACAAGGATGGGAACGATGTCGCGGTTGCTGACGGCGCCGACGATGCCACACATGGATGGAGCTCCTGGATTGCTGGTGTGGGCGGGATTCTGGTGAGTCGGCCGCGAAAGAGGCGTGCAAATTTCATTCGCGAATGAAATGTTTGATCGCCGATTGCGTTGGATGACCGAACATTGCATGATTGTATAAATCATGAAAGATTCAGCCATCATCGAGCTCGACGCCCTCGACGTCCGTCTGCTGGACCTGCTGCAGGCTGATGCTTCACGCGCCAACCAGGCCCTGGCTGAGGCCGCGCACGCCTCCCCCGCCACGACCCTGCGCCGCGTGCGCCGCCTGGTCGAGGCCGGTGTCATCGAGCGCCAGGTCGCCATCGTGTCGCCACAGCGGGTGCCGGGGCTGACGGCGCTGGTCGAGGTGTCGTTGGACGCGCAAGGCGCGGAGCACCTGCAGGCCTTCGAGACCCGCGCGATCGCCGAAGACCTGGTGCAGCAGTGCTACCGGGTCTCGCCCGGTCCGGATTTCATGCTGGTGGTGTGGGCGCCGGACATGGCGGCCTACCACGCGCTGGTGCAGCGGCTTTTCACGCAGGACGCGAACGTGCGCAACGTGAAGGCGTTCTTCAGCGTGCACCGCGCGAAGTTCGAGCCGCGGGTGAAGCTGGCGGCTCCCGCCGGCTGATGGCCCCACAGGCCCCGCCGCTCAGGGCATGCACTCGCCCGGCGTGCGGTCGGGCGACGCCGGCCGGTGTCTGCGGCGCGGCGCGCCGGATCAGCGCGCGATGATGGCCAGGCCCTTCAGGTACTCGCCTTCCGGGAAGCACAAG
>CBIHPZ010000701.1:0-2574 GCA_966211865.1 uncultured Aquabacterium sp. | reverse complement strand
CCGGAATTGCCCCGCAGCACGGCCCTGACAAAGGCGCGCCCGCGGAGTCAACGATGCTGCGCTGCGGAATCTACTTAGCGACATCTACGTAGCGACTTCAGGGGTTATCCCGAAGATGATCTCTCTCCCCCCCACAGCAGGAGAAGACGATGGACACCACGCCTGTGAGCGGCGGCCGCAAGCCGCTCTACCAATCGCTCTACGTCCAGGTCATCACCGCGATCATCATCGGCGTGCTGCTGGGCCACTTCTGGCCCACGGCCGGCGAGGCGATGAAACCGCTGGGCGACGGCTTCATCAAGCTCATCAAGATGATCATCGCGCCGATCATCTTCTGCACCGTCGTCGTCGGCATCGCCGGCATGGAAGACATGAAGAAGGTCGGCAAGACCGGCGGCCTGGCGCTGCTCTACTTCGAGATCGTCAGCTCGCTGGCGCTGGTCATCGGCCTCGTCATCGTCAATGTGGTGAACCCCGGCGGCGGCATGCACGTGGATGCCAAAGCGCTGGACACCAAGGCCATTGCCGCCTACACCGGCCCCGGCAAGATGGCCAGCACCACCGAGTTCCTGCTCAACATCATTCCCAGCAGCGTGGTCGATGCCTTCGCCAAGGGCGACATCCTGCAGGTGCTGCTGTTCTCGGTGCTGTTCGGCTTCGCGCTGCATGCCTTCGGCGGCCGCGGCACCCTGGTGTTCGACCTGGTCGAGAAGACCTCCCACGTGCTGTTCCGCATCGTCGGCATGATCATGAAGGTCGCGCCCATCGGTGCCTTCGGCGCCATGGCCTTCACCATCGGCAAGTACGGCGTCAGCTCGCTGCTGTCGCTGGGCCAGCTGATGGCCACGTTCTACGCCACCTGCCTCATCTTCGTGTTCGGCGTGCTGGGCGTGGTCGCCCGGGTGCACGGCTTCTCGATCTGGCGCTTCGTCAAGTACATCAAGGAAGAACTGCTGATCGTGCTGGGCACCAGCTCCAGCGAGAGCGTGCTGCCGCGCATCATGGCCAAGCTGGAGAACGCGGGCGCGCGCAAGTCGGTCGTCGGCCTGGTGGTGCCCACCGGCTATTCCTTCAACCTGGACGGCACCTCGATCTACCTGACGATGGCCGCTGTCTTCATCGCCCAGGCCACCGACACGCCGATGTCGATCGGGCAGCAGCTGACCCTGTTGGCCGTGCTGCTGCTCACCAGCAAGGGCGCGGCCGGCGTCACCGGCTCGGGCTTCATCGTGCTGGCGGCCACCTTGTCGGCGGTGGGCAACGTGCCGGTGGCCGGCCTGGCGCTGATCCTGGGCATCGACCGCTTCATGTCCGAGGCGCGCGCGCTGACCAACCTGGTCGGCAACGGCGTGGCCACCCTGGTGGTGGCCAAGTGGTGCGGCGAGCTGGACGGCGACCGGCTGCAGGCGGTGCTGGCGAACGAGACGCCGGCCGAAGCCCAGGAGCCCGAGGAAGTGCTGGACCGCCACGAAGAGCGCCTGGCCGCCTGACGCGCCACCGCGGGGCCGCGCGCGACAGGCGCGCGGCAACACCGCACCCGGGTGGTGCCGCGTGATCGGGCGGGTGGAGGCACCCACCTATAATCGCGCTTTACCACCAGAGCATTCGTGCGCGCAGGCCCCCCGCGGTCAACCTGCCCGGCGCCGGATGCTTCAGACATGACCAAGTACGTCTTCGTCACCGGCGGTGTGGTGTCCTCCCTCGGCAAGGGCATCGCGTCGGCCTCGCTGGCTGCGATCCTCGAGTCGCGCGGCTTGAAGGTCACCCTCATCAAGCTGGATCCCTACCTCAACGTCGATCCGGGCACGATGAGCCCGTTCCAGCACGGCGAGGTCTTCGTCACCGAAGACGGCGCCGAGACCGACCTGGACCTGGGCCACTACGAGCGCTTCATCACGACGAGGATGAAGCGCAGCAACAACTTCACCGCCGGCCAGGTCTACAAGAGCGTGCTCGAGAAAGAGCGCCGCGGCGACTACCTCGGCAAGACGGTGCAGGTGATCCCGCACGTCACCAACGAGATCCAGGACTTCGTGCGCCGCGGCGCCGAGAACGTGGACGTGGCCATCGTCGAGATCGGTGGCACGGTGGGCGACATCGAATCCCTGCCCTTCCTGGAAGCCGTGCGGCAGATGAGCCTGAAGGCCGGCCCCACCAACACCGCCTTCCTGCACCTCACCTACGTGCCCTACATCGCCGCCGCCGGCGAGCTGAAGACCAAGCCCACGCAGCACACGGTGCAGAAACTGCGCGAGATCGGCATCCAGCCCGACGTGCTGCTGTGCCGCGCCGACCGCGAGGTGCCGGCCGACGAGCGCGAGAAGATCTCGCTGTTCACCAACGTGGCCGCCCACGGCGTGATCAGCATGTGGGACGTGGACACCATCTACAAGGTGCCGCGCCTCTTGCACGAGCAGGGCCTGGACGAGCTGATCTGCATGAAGCTGCAGCTGCTGACCAAGCCGGCCGACCTGAAGCGCTGGGACCACCTGGTGCACGAGGTGCTGCACCCGCAGACCGAGGTCACCATCGCGATGTGCGGCAAGTACACCGACCTGTCGGACTCGTACAAGT
>CBIHPZ010000700.1:0-2587 GCA_966211865.1 uncultured Aquabacterium sp. | reverse complement strand
CCGAAGGAGATGTCGAGCCGGAAGGCGCAGCGGTCTTCCGGCACGCCGTGGATGCGGTCGATCAGCGCCACGGCGATCGCCTCGTCGGTCCAGGGCCAGCCGACGTGCGCCAGCGCCACGCGCGCGCCGGGGTGGTCGCGCATCACCTCGAAACTGGCCGGGCGGCAGAAGCGGCCGGAGCGGCCGTCGATGAAGATGCCGCTGTGGAACAGCACCGGCAGCTTCAGTTCGCTGGCCACCGCGAACACCGGCTGCACCCGGTCTTCGTCGGCATGCCAGCCGGTGGGCACCATCTTGACGCCGCGCAGGCCCAGCGTTTCCACGGCGTGGCGCAGGTCGTGCGCAGCCTCCGGGTCGCGCGGGTCCACCACCGCGAAGCCGACCAGGCGATCCGGGTGCTGCTTCACCAGCCGCGCCAGATGTGCATTAGCACGCCGCAGCGATGCGGCATCGTGGATGGAGTAGCCGTCGCTCAGGAAAGGCGCCAGCAGCACCCCCATGTCGATGCCGGCGCCGTCCAGCGTCTGAAGCACGTCCTCGGTGGTTTCGCGGCCGGTGCAGTGCAGGTGGGCGTCGATGATCATCGCGGCCTCTCGCTACGCCACCGTGGCCGAAGCGCCGATCGCCGCGGCCACCGCGCCCTCGCCTTCGGCCAGCCGGCGCCGCACTTCCGCCGCCGCCTTGCGGCCGGCCAGGAAGGCATGGTCGGAGTTGTAGTACTCCCATTCCGCATAGCGCCCCGCCAGCACGATGCCGTGCTGCGAGAACCAGTCGCGGATCAGCTTGACGTTGGCGGCGCGCTGGTGGTCGTAGATGACGTAGGCGGCGGGCATGTCGACCTGGTTGGCCACCAGCACCGGGTTGTCGTCGTTGATCATGCCGACGCGCCGGCAATCGGCAATGGCGCGCTGGATCAGCGCCTCGCCATCACAGGGCAAGGGCTTGCTGGGCGCGTAGGTGATCTCGCAGGTGATGCCGCAGGTGCCCGGCGGGCTGTTGTGCGGGCTGGCATTGCCCTGCACGAAGATGCGGTGGAACACCGAATCGCCGGCGTAATAGACCCAGTGCTTGTCGGTGAGCTTCTCCTGGCCCGGCGCCAGGCCCACGCCCAGGTTCACGCAGCGCACCGCCACGTGGCGCAGCCTGGTGGCGGCTTCGCGCACCTGCGGCGGCGCTTCGTCGGCACAGGCTTCCACCAGGCGCGGCAGCGGCATGGTGCTGACCAGCACCCCGTAATGGATGAGCCGCCCGTCGTCCAGGCGCACCGTGCGGCTGGCGGGGCTCACGCGCAGCACCTGCGATTTCAGCGCCAGGTCGCAATTCAGCAGCGGCAGGAAGCCGTCCATCAGCGCCTGGAAGCCACCCCGCAGCGGGTAGCCGAAGCGTGCGTTGGGGCCCATCGGCGCCGGCGTGGGCTCCACCGCGCCTTCGATCATCTGCTTCAGGTCGGGCAGCGGCACACGGCCGCCCAGCCAGGAGGTTTCCATCTCGGACAAGGGCACCGACCACAGCTTGCGGTTGTAGGGCAGCGCGAAATGGCGGGCAATGCCCTCGCCCCACACGCGCAGGATGAACTCCTCGAAGTTCGCCGGCGGCGCCACCGGCCGCGCCTGCGCCCCCGCGGCCCCGGCGCCCAGCGGGCCGAAGCGCGCTTCGATGGCGCCCACCAGGCATTCGGTGAGCACCTTGGGCGGCAGTCCGTACAGCGAGCCCTGGAAGGGATAACGCGTATAGACGCCGTCCGTCCACACCCAGGCCTCGCGGTTCTGCCAGTGCAGGTTGTCGCCCAGCAGGCGCTGGTACAGGTCCAGCACATACTGGTCATTGGAAAACATGATGTGGCCGGCATGGTCGAAGGTGAAGCCGCCCTGCTCCACCGACCGGCACCAGCCGCCCACCCGGTCCTCGCGTTCCACCAGCAGCGTGTGGGCGCTGCCGCCCGACCCGGCGGGCCCGCCCAGCTCCAGCGCGGCCGCCAGGCCGGTGGGCCCGGCGCCGATGATCAGGTGCTTGACCTGGCGCGCGCCGTGGAAGCGGGTCGACGCCGCGGCGGCGCCCGCCCCCGCGCCTTCCGCGGGCGCGGCGTCGGGCAGCGGCGCCGCCACGTCCAGCCACGCGCGTGGCGCGCCGCCGCCCTGCTGCGCCAGCGCCTCGTCGATCAGCCGCGCCATCTCGCCGGCCACGCGGTCCCAGGAACTGCGCGACACGGTCACCGCCATGGCCGCCTCACGCCGCGCGCGTTCGAAGGGGCCTTCGGCCAGGGCGCGGCCGCAGGCGGTGATGAAGCCCGCGGTGTCGTGGCCGATGAACACCGTGTCGCCGTGGGAGTCCACCACGTCGCGCACCGCGGTGCTGACCACCGGCTTGCCGCCGGCCATGTACTCCAGGGTCTTGGTGGGGCTGATGAAGCGCGTGGCCTCGTTCAATGCAAAGGGCATCAGCGCCACGTCCCAGTCTTTCAGGAGATAGGGCAGGCGTTCATAGGGCTGCATGCCCAGCCAGTGGATGTTGGGGTGGCGCGGCAGGCTGGCGGGGTCGATCTTGACCACCGGCCCGGCCATCACCAGCTGCCATTGCGGGCGCGCCT
>CBIHPZ010000699.1:0-2591 GCA_966211865.1 uncultured Aquabacterium sp. | reverse complement strand
GGTCACGGCGTGAACGGCTTGCCCAGCGACGCCGGCATGTTGATGCGGATCCACGTGGGGTTGCGGCTGATCAAGACCAGCACCACCACCGTGGCCAGGTAGGGCAGCATCGACAGCCATTGGCTGGGGATCTGCACGCCCTCGCCCTGCAGGTGGAACTGCAGCATGGTGACGCCGCCGAAGAGGTACGCCCCCGCCAGGATGCGCGCCGGGCGCCAGGTGGCGAAGGTGGTGAGCGCCAGCGCGATCCAGCCCTTGCCGGCCACCATGCCTTCCACCCACAGCGGCGTGTAGATGACCGAGATGTAGGCCCCCGCCAGCCCGCACAGCGCACCGCCCACCACCACCGCCAGCAGGCGGATGCGGCGCACGGGATAACCCAGCGCATGAGCGGAGTCGGGCGACTCGCCCACCGCCCGCAGCACCAGCCCGGCGCGGGAGCGGTACAGGAACCAGGCCAGCGCGAAGGTCAGCGCAATGGCCAGGTACACCATCGGGTGGTGCTTGAAGAAGGCGGGGCCGATGAAGGGAATGTCGGCCAGGCCGGGAATCTCGAACTTCATCCGCGGGCCCAGCTTTTCCTGGGTGAAGCGGATGCCGGCGAAAGCGGAAAAGCCGATGCCGAAGAGGCTGAGCGCCAGGCCCGAGGCGTATTGGTTGGTGTTGAGCCAGATCACCAGCAGGCCGAAGACCAGCGCCATCAGCGCGCCGGCGCCCATGCCGGCGGCGAAGGCCAGCAAATCACTGCCGGTGGTCACCGCGGTGGCAAAGCCGGCAATGGCGGCCACCAGCATCATGCCCTCGGCCCCCAGGTTCAGCACGCCGGCGCGTTCGTTGATGAGCAGGCCCAGGCCGGCCAGCGCCAGCACGGTGCCGGCGGACAAGGTGGCCGCGATCAGCAGCGCAAGGGATTCCATGGTCGATCTCCTCAGGCGGCCTTGGGCGACGGCAGCACGCGCGCCGGCCTGGACGCCCACTTCAGGCGATAGTGGATCAGCGTGTCGGACGCCAGCAGCGCGAACAGCAGCAGGCCCTGGAACACGCCGGTGATGGACTTGGGCAGGCCCAGGCGGGACTGCGCCAGTTCACCGCCGATGTAGAACATGCTCATCAGCACCGCGGCAAACACCACGCCCACCGGGTGCAGCCGGCCGACGAAGGCGACGATGATGGCCGCGAAGCCGTAGCCCACGGGGACATAAGGCGTCAGCTGGCCCAGCGGGCCGGCGGCTTCCAGGCCGCCCGCCAGGCCGGCCAGGCCGCCGGACAGGAGCAGCGCCAGCCACAGCGCGCGGCGCGACGAGAAGCCGGCATAACGCGCCGCCGCCGGCGCCAGCCCGCCCACCTGCAGCTGGAAGCCGGCATAGGTGCGGAACAGCAGCAGCCACACCGCGGCCACGCCGCCCAGCGCCACCAGCACGCCGATGTGGGCGCGGAAACCATCGATGAGCTTCGGGATCTTGGTGACGGCGGCGAAGGTGATGGTCTGCGGGAAGTTGTAGCCCTTGGGGTCCTTCCAGGGGCCGTAGACCAGGTACGACAGCAGCAGCTCGGCCACGTACACCAGCATCAGGCTCACCAGAATCTCGTTGGCGTTGAAGCGGTCGCGCAGCAGCGCCACGATGCCGGCCCACACCATGCCGCCCACCACGCCCGCGGCCAGGATGGCGATGACGATGAGGCGTGACGTGTCCGGCCCCGCCTGCATCGCCACGCCGCTGGCGAAGATGGCGCCCAGCACGAACTGCCCTTCGGCGCCGATGTTCCAGACGTTGGAGCGGTAGCACACCGCCAGGCCCAATGCGATCAGCGCGAGCGGCGTGGCCTTGATGGCGATTTCGCTCAGTGCGTAGCCGTTCTTCACCGGCTCGATGAAGAACATCTGCAGGCCCTTGATGGGGTCCTTGCCCAGCGCGGTGAACAGGATGACGCCGATGACGATGGTGATGGCCAGCGCGATCAGCGGTGACGCGACCGACATCGCGGCCGAGGGCTGCGGGCGGGCTTCGAGCTTAAGCATGGCGGGCACTCCTCACGGTCGCGGCATTGGGGAAGTGGTGGACGTTGTCAGCACCGGCCGGGTCCGGCGGCGGCTGGTCCCACAGGCCGGACATCCACTGGCCGATCATTTCCACCGTGGCCTCGGCCACCGGGATGCTGGGCGAGACCTTGCCCTGCGCAATCACCAGCAGCCGGTCGCTGATCTCGAACAGCTCGTCCAGCTCTTCGCTGACGATCAAGAGCGCGCAGCCTTCGTCGCGCAGGCGCAGCAGTTCTCCGCGGATCTGCGCCGCCGCGCCCACGTCCACGCCCCAGGTGGGCTGCGAGACGATCAGCAACTTGGGCTTGGCGTCGATCTCGCGGCCGACGATGAACTTCTGCAGGTTGCCGCCGGAGAGGCTCTTGGCCGCCGCGTGCGGGCCGCCGGCCTTGACGTTGAAGCGCTTGATCAGGTCGGCCGCCATCGCCTTCACCGCGCCGGTGCGCAGGAAGCCGCCGGGGCCGATGGCGTCCGTCCGCGTCAATAGCGTGTTATCCGCCAGCGACATGGTGGGCACCGCGCCGCGGCCCAGGCGCTCTTCCGGCACGAA
>CBIHPZ010000698.1:0-2599 GCA_966211865.1 uncultured Aquabacterium sp. | reverse complement strand
GGCCTGGAGATGATGGACAAGCCCATGACCGCCGCGGTCGAGGACTTCGTGCACGCCGGCTACGACCTGGACGCCGCCGCCATCCTGCTGTGCGAAAGCGACGGCACGCCGGACGAGGTGGCCGAGGAGATCGCGCGCATGCTGGACGTGCTGCGCGGCTGCGGCGCCACCCGCCTGGAGGTGAGCGAGAACGAGGCCCAGCGCCTGAAATTCTGGAGCGGCCGCAAGAACGCCTTCCCGGCGTCCGGCCGCATCAGCCCCGACTACATGTGCATGGACTCCACCATCCCGCGCGCGCGGCTGGCGGACATCCTGCTGGCCATCGGCGAGATGGAAATGAAGTACGGCCTGCGCTGCTGCAACGTCTTCCATGCGGGCGACGGCAACCTGCACCCGCTGATCCTCTTCGACGCCAACGACCCCGACCAGCTGCACCGCGCCGAGCTCTTCGGCGCCGACATCCTGGAGACCAGCGTCGCCATGGGCGGCACGGTCACCGGCGAGCATGGCGTGGGGGTGGAGAAGCTGGCCTCGATGTGCGTGCAGTTCTCGCCGCCGGAGCTGGCGCAGATGCGCGCCGTGAAAGCGGCATTCGACGAACGGGGCCTCTTGAACCCCGGGAAGGTGATTCCGACCCTCAACCGCTGTGCGGAGTACGGGAAGATGCACGTCCGCAAAGGCCTGCTGCCCTTCCCCGAACTCGAACGCTTCTGAACCCGCCGCGAACAAGATGTCCACCAAGCTCGACCTGCCGCTGGAAGCCCTGATCGACAAGGTACAGACCGCACGCTCACTGAAGACGCCGCTGCTGATCCGCGGCGGCGGCACCAAGGACTTCTACGGCGAAGCGCTGAAGGGCGAACCGCTGTCCACCACCGCCCTCACCGGCATCAGCAGCTACACGCCCAGCGAGCTGGTGGTCACCGTGCGCGCCGGCACGCCGCTGGCGGAGCTGGAGGCCACGCTGGCCGGCCGCGGCCAGTGCCTGCCCTTCGAGCCGCCGCGCTATGGCAACACGGGCACGGTGGGCGGCATGGTGGCCGCGGGCCTGGCCGGGCCGGCGCGCGCCGCGGTGGGCGGCATCCGCGACTACGTGCTGGGCGCCACCATCCTCAATGGCAAGGCCGAGGTGCTGAGCTTCGGCGGCCGGGTGATGAAGAACGTGGCCGGCTACGACGTGGCGCGGCTCTACGCCGGATCGATGGGCGTGCTGGGCGTGATCCTGGAGGTGTCGCTGAAGGTACTGCCGGTGCCGCCGAAGACCAAGACCATCCGCTTCGAGATGAGCCAGGCCGAGGCCTTGAAGCGCCTGCGCGCCTGGGGCCGCCAGCCGCTGCCGATCACCGCCAGCGCCTGGTGGGACGGCATGCTGGTGCTGCGGCTCGCGGGCGCCCAGGCCGCGGTGCAGACCGCCGTGGCCGCGCTGGGCGGCGAGGTGATCGACCAGACCCTGGCCGACGGTTTCTGGCGCGGCCTGCGCGACCAGCAGGACGAGTTCTTCAAGGGCGCCGAGAAGGCGGTGGCCGCCGGTGCCACGCTGTGGCGCCTGTCGGTGCCGCAGAAGACCAAGCCGCTGCAGCTGAGCGGCGAGCAGCTCATCGAATGGAACGGCGCCCAGCGCTGGGTGGTGACCACCGTGGCCCCCAACGTGCTGCGCGACGCCGCGGCCGAGGCCGGCGGCCACGCCACCGCCTTCCGCGGCGACAAGCGCGCCGGCGCCATGGCCCCGCTGCCGCCGGTGCAGCAGCGCATCCAGCGCGAGCTGAAGGACGCCTTCGACCCCGAGCGCCTGTTCAACCCCGGGCGCCTGTACCCCGACTTCTGAAGACGCCATGACGACGAACCCCGTGCCCGCCGGCGCTGCAGGCCTGGACACCCCCGCCTCCGATCGGCCCGCCAGCGGCACCGGCTCGGCCGGCGCTGCAGATCGGCCCGCCGCAGGCCCACGCGCCGAGGCTTCTGCCACCGATCTGGCGGCCTACTACGCCCGCCGCGCGGCCGAGTACGACGCGATTTATCAGAAGCCCGAGCGCCAGGCCGACCTGCGCGCGATGGAAGCCGCGCTGCCGGCCTGCTTCAGCGGCCGCCGCGTGCTGGAGATCGCCTGCGGCACCGGCTGGTGGACGGTGCACGGCGCGCGCGACGCGAAGCGCTGGCTGGCCACCGACCTGAACGAAGAGACGCTGGCGGTGGCCCGCACCAAGGCCCTGCCGGCCTGCGTGGAACTGCGCACGATGGACGCCTTCGGCTTCGACACGCTGGGCCTGGAAGGCTTCGACGCCGCCTTCGCCGGCCACTGGTGGTCGCACCTGCCGCGCGCCGTGCTGCCCGACTGGCTGGACCTGCTGCACGCACACCTGGAGCCCGGCGCCCGCGTGGTGATGCTGGACAACCGCTACGTGGAAGGCAGCAGCACGCCCATCGCCCGCCGCGACGATGAAGGCAACACCTGGCAGCAGCGCCGGCTGGCCGACGGCAGCACGCACGAGGTGCTGAAGAACTTCCCCACCGAGGCCGAGGCACGCGAAGCCCTGGGCGGCCGCGCCCAGCGCATCCGCTGGACCGAGCACACGCATTACTGGGTGCTGGACTACACGCT
>CBIHPZ010000697.1:0-2599 GCA_966211865.1 uncultured Aquabacterium sp. | reverse complement strand
ACCTGATCTACGAAGGCGGCATCGCGAACATGAACTACTCGATCTCCAACAACGCCGAGTACGGCGAGTACGTGACCGGCCCGCGCGTCGTCACCGAGGAGACCAAGAAGGCCATGAAGCAGTGCCTGAAGGACATCCAGACCGGCGAGTACGCCAAGAGCTTCATCCTCGAGAACCGCGCCGGTGCGCCCACGCTGCTGAGCCGCCGCCGCCTGACGGCCGATCACCAGATCGAGGTCGTCGGCGAGAAGCTGCGCGCGATGATGCCCTGGATCAAGGCCAACAAGCTGGTCGACAAGTCGCGCAACTGATCGCCGCGCCGACCATCACGAGGGCCGCCATGTGCGGCCCTTTTTCATCACTGACGCTGGGGTATCCTCGCGCGCCATGAACGACGCTCAAGACAGCGCGCACGACGCTGACGTGGTCGACACGCCTCCGCGGCCACGCCGCAAGGGCATCTACATCCTGCCCAACCTGTTCACGCTGGCGGCGCTGTTCGGCGGCTTCTACGCCATCGTGATGGCGATGAATGGGCGCTTCGAGCAGGCGGCGATCGGCGTCTTCTGCGCGATGGTGCTCGACAGCCTGGACGGCCGCGTGGCGCGCATGACCAACACGCAGAGCGCCTTCGGCGAGCAGATGGACAGCCTCTCCGACATGGTCAGCTTCGGCGCTGCGCCGGCGCTGATCGTCTACGAATGGGCGCTGAAGGGCTTGGGGAAGCCGGGCTGGATCGCGGCCTTCGTGTACTGCGCCTGCGCCGCGCTGCGCCTGGCGCGCTTCAACACCAACATCGGCGTCGTCGACAAGCGCTTCTTCCAGGGCCTGCCCAGCCCGGCAGCCGCGGCCCTGGTCACCGGCTTCATCTGGATCATGGACGATGCCGGCTTCAAGGAAGGCATCCGAGAGATCGGCTGGTTGGTGTGGCTCACCTTCGGCATCACGCTCTATGCGGGGCTCACGATGGTGACCAACGTACCGTTCTACAGCTTCAAGGACGTGAGCTTCAAGCGCAGCGTGCCCTTCATCGTGATCGTGGCGATCGCCCTGTTCATCGCGCTGATCAACCTGCACGTGCCGGGCATGCTGTTCCTGCTGTTCGTCGCTTACGGCCTGTCGGGATACGCCGTGTTCGTCTACCGGCGCATGAAGGGCCAGCCGGTGAGCGTGATTGCCACCTCGACCGACGAGCCGGACGAAAAGGGCCTTCACCAGTAAAGCGCTTCGTGTAATATCGCGCCCCATGACGTTCCGGTCCGCAACTTCCCAGCTGCTACTAGGCGTGCCCCTGGCGCGCTGAATCGACCACGTCTTTAGTTTTTCCCCCGGATCGAACGGCCCGCCAGCGCAACGCAGCGGGCCGTTTTGCATTTGCATGTTCGCTGCGTGGCCACCCTCTAAACCACGGAGAGAGAACCATGCCCATGCTCGACAACCCCGCTTCGAAGTACCGCGCATTCCCGCCGGTGCGGCTCACCGATCGCACTTGGCCTGATGCGGTGCTGTCGGCCCCGCCGCAGTGGTGCAGCGTGGACCTGCGCGATGGCAACCAGGCGCTGATCGAGCCCATGGACCCGAAGCGCAAGCTGCGCATGTTCGAGACCTTGGTCCGCATCGGCTTCAAGGAAATCGAGATCGGTTTTCCGTCGGCCTCGCAGGCGGACTTCGATTTCGTGCGCATGCTCATTGAAGAGCGGCTGATCCCCGCGGACGTGACCGTGCAGGTGTTGACGCAGGCGCGCGACCATTTGATCGAGCGCACCTTCGAAGCGCTGCAGGGCGTGCCGCGCGCCATCGTGCACCTCTACAACGCCACCGCGCCGGTCATGCGCCGTGTCGTGCTGGGCCTGGATGAAGACGGCATCGTCGACCTCGCCGCCACCCACGCCCGCCTGGTGCGCGACCTGGCCGCGCGCCAGCCCCAGACGCAGTGGACCTTCCAGTACTCGCCGGAAATGTTCTCCGGCACCGAGCTGGCCTTCAGCAAGCGTGTGGTGGATGCGGTGACCGAGGTATGGGCGCCGACGCCGGCCGCGAAGTGCATCATCAACCTGCCATCGACGGTCGAGCATTCGACGCCGAACATCTTCGCCGACATGATCGAGTGGATGCACCGCCACCTGGCGCGTCGTGACAGCATCGTGCTGTCGGTGCATCCGCACAACGACCGGGGCACCGGTACTGCCGCTGGTGAGTTCGCCCTGATGGCAGGTGCCGACCGCGTCGAGGGTTGCCTCTTCGGCAACGGCGAGCGCACCGGCAACGTCGATCTCGTGAACATCGCGCTGAACCTGTACACGCAGGGCGTGCACCCCGGGCTGGACTTCTCCGACATCGACGAGATCCGCCGCTGCGTCGAGCACTGCAACCAGTTGCCCGTGCATCCGCGGCATCCGTACGTCGGCGACCTGGTCTACACCTCGTTCTCGGGCTCGCACCAGGACGCCATCAAGAAGGCTTTCGCGGCCCGGCGCGACGGTGACGTCTGGGACATGCCCTACCTGCCGATCGACCCGAAGGACCTCGGCCGCAGCTACGACGCGGTGATCCGCGTCAACAGCCAGTCGGGCAAGGGCGGCATCTCGTACCTGCTGGA
>CBIHPZ010000696.1:0-2600 GCA_966211865.1 uncultured Aquabacterium sp. | reverse complement strand
CGGCCTGGCCGCTGATGATCAGCGGCGTGCGCGCCTCGTCGATCAGGATCGAGTCCACCTCGTCGACGATCGCGAAGTTCAGGCCCCGCTGCACGCGGTCGGCCACCTCGTAGACCATGTTGTCGCGCAGGTAGTCGAAGCCGAACTCGTTGTTGGTGCCGTAGGTGACGTCGCTGCCGTAGGCGGCCTGCTTTTCCTCGCGCGTCATGCCGGGCACGTTGACGCCGACCGTGAGGCCGAGGAAGCCGTAGAGCCGGCCCATCCATTCGGCGTCGCGCCGGGCCAGGTAGTCGTTCACCGTGACGACGTGGACGCCCTTGCCTTCCAGCGCATTCAGGTAGACCGGCAGGGTCGCCATCAGCGTCTTGCCTTCGCCGGTGCGCATCTCGGCGATCTTGCCGTTGTGCAAGGTCATGCCGCCGATCAGCTGCACGTCGAAGTGGCGCATCTTCAGGCTGCGCTTGCCGGCCTCGCGCACCGCCGCGAAGGCTTCGGGCAGCAGGTCGTTCAGCGTGGTGCCCGATTTCAGGCGCTGCCTGAACTCTTCGGTCTTGCCCTTCAGCGCCGCGTCGTCCAGCTTCTCGAACTGCGGCTCGAGCGCGTTGATCTGCTCGACCACGCGCCGGTACTGCTTGAGCAGGCGGTCGTTGCGGCTGCCGAAAATCGAGGTGAGAAGCTTGGGCAACATGCGGGGTGCGGGGCCGGTGGGTGGAAGCGTCCTGTGGCCGCGCGCCCGACCCCGTTTCAGGCGGGCCGACGGCTGCGGCGGTGGGGACTGCGGGTTCGCGCGGGTTCTGGATCGCTTGCGGCGAACACAGGCGCACGGTTGGCAGACGGGGCCAGATGAGGCCACCGGAGCAAGCTGCAAGCCCGCGCGCCGCAAAGTCGCCGAGTCTAGCACCCGGGGTCGGCGCGTTCGGTTGCCGCGGGCTGGCGGGCAGGCGGTCCGAAGGACGTTGGGTGGCCCACCCCAGGCCCGCGAGACCCTAGACTGCGGCATGCCCGCGCCACCGTCACGCCCCTCGACCTCAATCGAGGCCGCCCTCGCTTCCAGCGACGCGCTGACGCGCCTGTCCGACCGCCTGCGCCGCTCGAACGCCTGCTTCAACCTCATCGCACCCTTGCTGCCCGGCCCGCTGCGCGCGCAGGTGCGTCCCGGTCCGATCGACGACGAGGACTGGGCACTGCTGGTGCCGCATGCCGCCGCCGCAGCCAAGCTTCGGCAGCTGCTGCCCGCACTGGCCGCGCACCTGCGATCAGCCGGCGCCGGGCCCATCGCCATCCGCGTGCGCATCCTGCCGAAGAGCTGATGCCGCGGTCCGCGGCGCGGGACCCGCCCCCGAGCGCGCCCGCAGAACTCCGCGCTGCATTGACAAGTTAGGGGGGGTGCCCTTTCGCCCACGCGCGCTGCCGCTATCGTGCCGCCCGAGCGCCTTTGCCCGCCACGACGCGACCACGATGAGCTTGTCGATGTCCCTGCCGAGTGGCCCCGCCGCCCTCGCCGATCGGCCCGATCCCGAATTCGCCCCCGGGCTGGTGCACGACGAAGAACTGGCCGGGGCGGATCCGGCCTGGCGCCGCTGGGCGGACGCGCTGCCCGACATCTGCCTCTGGCTGGACCCGCACGACGGCCGCGTCATCGACTGCAACCGCGCGCTGTTCGGCAGCCTGGGCTTCAGCCGCACCGAGGTGCGCGGCTGGCCGCTGCAGGCCTTCGCCGAACCCCGCCACCTGGAACTGGCCGCCTCCACTTGGCGGCAGCTCGCGCAAGGCGCCGTGCTGCGCGACGCCGATTGCACGCTGCGCGCCCGCAATGGCTTCGAACTGGCGGTGAGCGCCAGCAGCCAGCCGATCACGGACACCGACGGCCGCCGCATCGCCACGCTCGTCGTGTGGCGTGACATCACCGAACGCCACAAGCGCCAGCAGGCACTGCGCGCCCGCAAGCGGCAGCTGAAGAGCCTGGCCTACGAGCTGGTCGCCACCGACTCGCGCGAGGCCGCGCGCAGCGGCCAGCGCCTGCAGAACGACGTGGTGGCCTTGTTGGCGCGGGCGCAGACCCGCATGCGCCAGCTGGGCCGGCCGGACGGCGCCACGCTGGGCGAGATCGAAGACCTGCTGAGCCGCGCCACCATCGCCGCGCGCGGCGAAGCCACACTGCTCAGCGCCAGCGATCCCGGCGACGACACGCTGCAAGGCGCCATCGAACGCCTGGCCCGCGCGGTGACGCGCGAAGGCCCGCTGGTCGTGCGCGTCGAAGGCCAGTTGCCGCCGACGCTGGAGCTGCCGCTGCCCATGCGATCGGTGCTGATGCGGGTGCTGCAGGAGCTGGTGCTGAACGCGCGCCGCCATGCGCACGCCAAGCAGCTGTGGATCCGACTCCAGCTGGACGAGCGGCGCCTGGACATCGCGGTCGGCGACGACGGGGTCGGCTTCGACGTGGCGCGGCTGCCCGCATCGACCGATGCCGACGGCGGGTCGGGCCTGTACTCCGCCGAGGCACGCATGCAGGCCATCGGCGGCCGGCTGGTGCTGCAATCCCGCCCCGGGCGCGGCACCCGCGCCGTGGCCAGCGTGCCGGTGGTGGCCGAAGCGCCGAC
>CBIHPZ010000695.1:0-2607 GCA_966211865.1 uncultured Aquabacterium sp. | reverse complement strand
GACCGCGAGGCCATCGGCCGCGAGAAGGCCGGCATCATGCGCACCGGCCGGCCGGTGGTGGTCAGCGACCCGCAGCCGCCGCAAAGCCTGCAGGACCGGGCGACGGAAATCGGCGCCGACCTCTGGCAGCTCGGTCGCGACTTCAACGTGCAGGGTGACAAGCAGCAGTGGTCCTTCGCCGGCCGCGGCCGGCGCTGGAATGGCCTGGCCTACCCCGCGTTGCGCGGCGCCAACCAGCTGTTGAATGCCGGCGGCGTGCTGGCGGCTTTCGAGGCCTTGCGCGAGCAGCTGCCGATCACCGCGCAGGCCGTGCGCAATGGACTGGCCATGGTCGAGCTGCCCGGCCGCTTCCAGATCGTGCCCGGCACGCCGACGCTGGTGCTGGACGTGGCGCACAACCCGCAGGCCGTCGCGGCGCTGGCGCTGAACCTGGACCAGATGGGCTTCTACCCGCGCACCCACGCGGTGTTCGGCGCGATGCGCGACAAGGACATCGCCGGACTGCTCGCGCACATTGCGCCGCTGGTCGACGCCTGGTACCTGACGGAGCTGCCGCTGCCGCGCGCCGCAAGCGCGGATGAGCTGGCCGCCGCCGTGCGTCAGGCCGCCGGCCAGCGGGAAGTGGTCATCACAACGCATGCGAATCCCTCCGCGGCGCTGGCCGCAGCGGCTGCCGCGGCAGACCCCACTGATAGAATCGCCGTCTTTGGTTCGTTCTACACCGTCGGTGGTGTGCTGAAGGACGGCCTGCCCCGGCTGGCGGCCCGGCACCTGGGCTGACGCTCCCCGACGACGAGGCGGCGCGCGCCGGCTCACTGCCCCTTCATCCCGGCACCGCGGACTGCCCGGCTCGCATGGGATTGCTGTCCTTCTTCAAGCGCAAAGACGAGTCGCCTCCCGGCGACGCTCCCGCAGCGGCCGATGCCGTGGCCCAGGCCCGCATCCGCGCCCGCCGGCGGTTGATCGGCGCCACCGTGCTGCTGGGCATCGGCGTCATCGGCTTCCCACTGCTGTTCGAGACGCAGCCGCGCCCCATCCCCGTCGACATCCCGATCGAGATCCCGCGCAAGGAGTCGGCGCCGCCGCTGGCGCTGCCTTCGGCGCGCGCACCGGCGGCCGCGGTGGTCGAACCGCCGGTCGCGGCCGCGCCAGCGCCCGCAGCGGCCCCGGCGCCTGGGCCCGCCAGCGCGCCGCGTGGGGCTGCCCCAGTCATCACGGAGCGCGCTGCCGACCAGGGCCGCGAAGTGGCATCGCCGGCACCCGCCACGGCGGCCTCCGCAGCGCGCGCCGCTGCGGCGCCGGCATCGACACCTGCCCCACGCACGGCCGCAGCGCAGGCATCGGCGCCAGCTGCACGCACGGCTGCCGCCCCGGCCTCGGCCGCCACGCGCTCCACCACGGAAGCGCAACGCGCCCAGGCCCTGCTCGAAGGCCGCAGCACGCCGCCCAAGGCTGCGTCGCAGCCGGGTAATGCGCGCCTGGTGGTGCAGGTCGGCGCCTACACCGATGCCGAGAAGCTGCGCGACGCGCGCCAAAAGGTCGAGAAGCTGGGCATGAAGACCTACACGCAGGTGGTGGAGGCCGATGGCGCCAAGCGCACCCGTGTGCGCGTGGGCCCGTTCGCGACGCGTGAGGAGGCCGACAAGGCCGCCGCGCGCATCAAGGCCGCCGGGCTGCCGGTCGCCATCCTCACGCTGTAGCGCCGCACCACCATGGCCGCTCCAATGCTGGGTTGGGTTGACTGGGCCATGCTCGGGCTGCTGCTGCTGTCCGTCGTCGTCGGGCTCTGGCGCGGGCTGGTGTTCGAGCTGATGTCGGTGGTCGGCTGGATCGTCGCCTACATCGCCGCGCAGATGTTCGCGCCCGACGTGGCGGCCCACCTCCCCGTGGGTGAGCGGGGCGGGGCGGCCAACCTGCTGGTCGGTTTCGTCGTCACCTTCTTCGTGGCGCTGCTGCTCTGGTCGCTGCTCGCCCGCCTGTTGCGCACGCTGGTGCGCGCCACGCCGCTGACCTTGCCCGACCGCGTGCTCGGCGCCGGCTTCGGCCTGCTGCGCGGCGTGCTGCTGCTGCTGGTCGTCGCGACGCTGGTCGCTTTCCTGCCGGCGGTGCAGCGCTCGGCGGCCTGGTCCCAGTCACAAGGCGCGGCCTGGCTCGGCCTGGCGCTGCAAGCCTTGAAGCCCATGCTGCCGCACGATGTTTCGCGGCACCTGCCGGCCTGAATTCCCCTGTCTCCATCCCGAAGGACTCTTCACCATGTGCGGCATCGTCGGCGTCATCTCCAAGGCGCCCGTCAACCAGCTGATCTACGACGCCCTGCTGCTGCTGCAGCACCGCGGCCAGGACGCCGCGGGCATCGTCACCATGCAGGGCACGCAGTGCTTCATGCACAAGGCCCGCGGCATGGTGAAGGACGTGTTCCGCACCCGCAACATGCGCGCGCTGCCCGGCAGCGTGGGCCTGGGGCAGGTGCGCTACCCCACCGCGGGCAATGCCTTCAACGAAGAAGAGGCGCAGCCCTTCTACGTCAACGCGCCCTACGGCATCGTGCTCGTTCACAACGGCAACCTGACCAACGCGCATGCGCTGAAGCAGGAGCTGTTCGACATC
>CBIHPZ010000694.1:0-2609 GCA_966211865.1 uncultured Aquabacterium sp. | reverse complement strand
ACCTCAGCCTGCGCTTCGCGCTGTTCCACTCGATCAAGACGAACGAGCGCAACCGCGACCTGCCTGATTCCACCAACTACGTGCTGTCCGGCGAGCGCCATGCCAGCGGCCTGGAGCTGGACGTCGCCGGCCGCATCACACCGGCGTGGGAAATGTTTGCCTCCTACGCATTCATCCCCGACGCCAAGGTCGACAAGGGTGCCTACAACATCGTCAACGGCCGCTACGAAAGCCTGCAGGGCGAACGCGTCGGCGCCCGCCCGGGGGGCACGCCGCGCCACAGCGGCACCATCTGGACCACCTACAGGATGGGCGCTTTCCGTCTCGGCGGCGGCCTCAACGCCCGCAGCGCCGATTCGCCACCGCTGGTCGAGGCCTTCAAGGCCCCGGCCTACGTCACCGGCGACCTGATGGCCGAGTACACCCTGAACGAGGACCTCTCGTTCAAGCTCAACGTCACCAACGTCACCAACAAGCTGTATGCCGATATGCTGTACCGCAACCACTACATCCCCGGCAAGCCGCGCACCATCCAGCTGACCACCAGCTATCGCTTCTGACCTGACGCGACCCGGCTGCCGCGCCTTTTGGACGTTTGCACCCATGCTGCTGCAGATCCCGCAAGTTCTCGACGCCAGCGCGCTGCGCCAGGCGCGGGAGTGGCTGTCTACCGCGGCCTGGGTCGACGGCCGCGGCACCGCCGGCCCGCAGGCGGCGCTGGCCAAGCGCAACCAGCAGCTGGACCCGGCCACACCGGCCGCCCAGGCGCTGCGCACGCTGGTGCTGAAGGCGCTGGACGGCCACCCGCTGTTCTTCTCCGCCGCGCTGCCCAAGCGCGTGCTCCCGCCGCAGTTCAACCGCTATGAAGGCGACACGAACCACTACGGCGACCACGTGGACCAGGCCATCCGTTACGCCGGTCATGGCGGCGAGCCCGGCCAGCGCGTGCGCACCGACCTGTCGTGCACGCTGTTCCTCAGCGACCCCGGCGACTACGACGGCGGCGAACTCGTCATCGAGCACAGCTTCGGCCAGCAGCGGGTGAAGCTGGCCGCCGGCGACCTGGTGCTCTACCCCGGCACCAGCGTGCACCGGGTGGAGCCGGTCACGCGCGGCGCGCGGCTGGCGTCCTTCTTCTGGATCGAAAGCATGGTGCGTCGCGACGACCAGCGCCAGCTGCTGTTCGACATGGACATGGCGCTGATGCGCCTGCGCGCCGCGCACGGCGAATCGCCCGAGACGGTGCGGCTGACCGGCACGTACCACAACCTGCTGCGCATGTGGGCGGACAGCTGAACGCCCCCTCCTCGGCCGTCACGCCGGCCGTCGCGCTGGCCGACTACGAGCCGCTGGCCCGCGCCGCGCTGGACGAGGCCGCCTGGTCCTACCTCGCAGGAGGAGCGGCCGACGAAATTACCCTGCGCCAGAACCGTGCGGCCTGGGACGCCCTGCGTCTGCTGCCGCGTGTGCTGCGCCCGCTGGCCGGCGGCCACACCCGCCAGACGCTGCTGGGCCGCGAATGGCCGCACCCGATCATGCTGGCGCCCGTCGCGTACCAGCGCCTCTTCCATGCCGATGGTGAACACGCCAGCGCGCTGGCCGCGGCCGCACAGGGCGCCGGCATCACGCTGAGCACCCAGGCCAGCGTGCCGCTGGAAGACGTGGCGCGGCTGGCGTTGGGCGAAGCGGGCCGGGGTGCGCTGTGGTTTCAGCTCTACGTCCAGCATGACCGCGGCTTCACCCGCGAGCTGGTGCGGCGCGCCGAAGCCGCCGGCTTCGAGGCGCTGGTCGTCACCGTCGACGCACCCACCAGCGGCGCCCGTGACCGCGAGCGGCGCGCCGGTTTCCAGTTGCCGGCGGGTGTGCAGGCCGTCAACCTGGCCGGCTTGGCGCCGCGCCCGACCGCCGACCTGCCACGCGGCAGCAGCGCGCTGTTTGACGGCTTGCTGCACGGCGCGCCGACCTGGAGCGACATCGAATGGCTGGTGGCCGAAACGCGCCTGCCCGTGCTGCTCAAGGGCGTCTTGCATCCCCATGACGCGGCCACCGCGCTGGACGCCGGCGCCGCCGGCCTCATCGTCAGCAACCACGGCGGCCGCACGCTGGACACCGCCGCCAGCACCGCCTGCGCGCTGCCGCGCATCGCCGACGCGGTGGCTGGCCGCGTGCCGCTGCTGGTCGACGGCGGCATCCGGCGCGGCACCGACATCGTGAAAGCGCTGGCGCTGGGCGCGCAGGCCGTCATGGTCGGCCGGCCCTGCATCTGGGCGCTGGCGGCAGAGGGCGCCCTGGGCGTCGCCCGCTCGATTCGCCTGCTGCGCGACGAGTTCGAGATCGCCATGGCGCTGTGCGGCTGCAGCTCGCTCGCGGACATCCGCCGCGAGCTGCTGCTGCCGACCCAGGGCCCCTAAAGCATTCCGAGCATGTCGGCGCGGGCCTGGCAGCGTGCTCCACGGCCAGGCCATGCAGGCCGAACGCGCAACCGGATCACTGCGTCGGCGCAGGCGGCTGCGCGTGCATCTTGCGCAGCTGCTCCAGCCAGTCGGTCCAGTCCCGCGGGCCGGATTCGTGGCGCTTCTTCAGGTTGGCCAGCACGTTGCCCCAGGCGC
>CBIHPZ010000693.1:0-2615 GCA_966211865.1 uncultured Aquabacterium sp. | reverse complement strand
GCGGCCCGCGGCGGCCAGCGCCGGGTTGGAGGCTTCGCCCTCGTGCAGCTGCGACTGCAGGGCCAGTGCCCGCACACGAAGAGCGTTAGGCGCGCTGTCCGTCAGGCCGAGCGCCATGAAGGCGGCCGGCGCCGGCGGATTCCAGGTGGCGTGGAAGGTGGAGTAGGCCGCGGCACCGGCCTGGCGGGCCGTCTGTGGCTTGGCGGCCAGGGCCGCGAGCTCGTCCTGCTGCAGCACCGCGAGCCGGGCCAGCGTCTCGCGCTGCCGTGCCACCTCCCACGAGCCGGACAGCACCGCCAGCGAGGCCAGCAGCAGCAACAGGCCCAGCGCCAGCGCCGAGACCGGCGCCCGCAGCACCAACCGCAGTTCATGGTGCAACCCGCTCATGACGCACTCCTCGCGAGCCGGCGGCCCGCCCAAACCAGCAGGGCCCCGGCGGCCAGCGCCCAGGCACCCAGCACACCGGCCGCCGGCAGAGCGCGCCGCAAGGCGTCGCGCGCCGGCTCGGCTTCGTGGTGGAAATCGGCGATGCCCTGCCAGTGCTCGTGGCCGATGCGGTTGTCGCGGCTGGAGCGGTCGCCGGCGTAGCTCAGCTTCTCGGCCTGCAGCTGGTTGAGCTGCTGCACGAAGCGGTAGCGGTGCTGCTCGGCGGCCTCGGTGAAGCGGCGGTGGCTGTGCAGGTCGGTGCCGGAGAGGGTCGTCGACAGGCGCTGCAGCGCAATGACCGGACCGAGCACCGCCCAGCGGTCCACCTGGGCCAGCTGCGCCTCCTGGCGGTCGAAGCTGGCGCGGGTGTACTGGTCGAACAGGCGCGCGCTGAGCCGCTCGCCTTCCATGGCGAGCAGGCCCTTGTAGTTGAGCGGCAGGTCCTCCACCCGGTCCACGCCGTACCGGGCCAGCACCCCGCGGCGGAAGTCCTGGAAATAGGGATCGTCGGCATCGTGGCTGTCGCCGATCTGCGCCAGGTCGCGCGCGATCGCAATGTCGGTCTCGAAGCGCGTGGGCAGCGGCAGGCTGGCCGATGCGGTTTCCGCGGCCAGGCGCGGCAGCGCCACCACGCTGGCGGCCCAGGCCACCAGCAGCACGGCCAGCGCGGTTTGCGCCCGCGTGCAGCAGGCCGAGACCGCGGCAATGGCGGCGGCCCAGGCCAGCATCCACGACAGGTAGCCCGCCGCCAGCAGCGCTGCCACGCCGGCCGGCACCGCGCCGGCCAGCGCCACCGCCGCCAGGCCGGCCAGCGGCGGCGCCAGCACCACGGCCGCCACGCCGGCCAGGCCCAGCAGCTTGCCCAGCACCACCTGCCGCGGCGTCGCGCCCTGGGCCAGCAGCAGGCGCAAGGTGCCGGATTCGCGCTCGCGCGCGATGGCGGCGTGGCCGAGGAAGATCAGCAGCAGCGGCGCCAGCACCTGCAACACGGCCGCCGGCGTCAACGCACCGAACCGCAGCAGCAGCGACGACTGCCGCACATCCGCGAAGTTGGCGCTGTTCTGGCGGTGGCCCTCCAGGAACAGCGTGTGGCCGGTGTAGGCCTCCACGCCGGGGTCGAAGGCGGCCAGGGGCTGGATGGGCCGGAACACGAACTGGCCGTAGTGCACCATGCGGTGCGGGTGCCGGTCGGGCTGGGTCTGGAACGCATGGTCGGCCTGCGCCTGGCGGCGGCTGCGGTCGGCCTGGATGTCCTGCTGCCGGTCCCAGGCGGTGAAGGCGGCCACGGCCCACAGCAGCAGCAGCACCGCCAGCGCCAGCACCGCCGCGCGCTCGCGCCGCAGCCGCCGCCACTCGTCCCGTGCGATGGCGAAGGCGCTTCTCATGCGGCGGCCTCCATGCGCCCATAGCGGCGGTGCAGCGCGCGCAGGTCGAAGCGCTCGGCGCCGCTGGCCCGCACCTCGGCCGCCAGCCGTCCCCCTTCGAGGAAGCCGATGCGGTCGGCCACGTCCACCGCGCCCAGCAGGTCGTGCGTGACCATCAGCACGGCCACGCCTTTTGCGCGCAAGGACGCCAGCAGCGCATGGAAGTCGGTGGCGGCCTGCGGGTCCAGCCCGGACGTGGGCTCGTCCAGCAGCAGCGCCGGCACCTGGCGCGCCACGGCCAGCCCGATGGCGACCTTCTGCCGCATGCCCTTCGAGAAGCCGCCCACGCGGCGGTCGTGCGCCGCCGGATCGAGCCCGGCGCTGGCCAGCGCGCCGCCGATGGCCGCGGCGCTCGCCTGCCGGCCCGCCAGGTGCAGCAGGTAAGCCACGTTCTCGCGCGCGCTCAGGTGCTCGTACAGCGCCACGTTCTCGGGGATGTGGGCCAGCTGGCGCCGCGCCTTTTCCGGCTCGGCCGCCGGGTCGATGCCCTGCACCCGCACCGCGCCGGCCTGCGGGCGCAGGAAGCCGAGGAAGAGGTTCAGCGCGGTGGACTTGCCGGCGCCGTTGGCGCCGAGCAGCGCGTAGATCTCGCCGGCGTGCACGGCCAGGTCCAGGCCGCGCAGCACGGTGTGCCCGGCGTAGCCCGCGGCCACGTCTTTTGCGTGCAAGGCGGGTGGGCGTGCGTCTGGGGAAGGGTGAATCCGGTCCGTCATGGTGTCGTCGTCCTTCATCGTTCAGAACCGGCCCTGCAGCCCCAGCGTCACG
>CBIHPZ010000692.1:0-2615 GCA_966211865.1 uncultured Aquabacterium sp. | reverse complement strand
ACGCGGCAGCCGGAGCGTTCATAGAACGCGATGCCCCAGCCATCCACATGGTCCGCGGTGCGGCCGCCGCGTTCGGCAAAGCCGGTGAAGGAGAACGTGATCGCGGCCGATCCGTTGCAATTCATGCCGAGCAGCTGGCACATGGTTCAGCATCCCAACGGGGTCAATGACATGCCGCTCCCCGAGGTGACCCTCACCTCGGGCGGCGGGCCGGACGAAGCCCGGCCGGTGGACGAGTCAGCCGCGCTTCAATCGGCCGGCTTCACCTGGTTGGCGATCGTGAATTCGTCGATGCGGCCGACGTAGTTGAGGCCTGGGCGCATGGCCCAGGTGGCGAGCTGGTAGTGGGTGGGCAGCGCGGCGTAGTCCTTCATCGCCAGTGCCATGGCCTGCTGCGCGGCGTCGTGGCGGTGCGCGGTGTCCGGCGCGGTGAGGGCGGCGTGGACCAGCGCATCGACCTTGGGATTGCTGTACTTGCCCCAGTTCCAGCCGCCCCAGCCCTTGGCGGGGTCGATGCTGCCGAGCAAAGTACGCAGCCCGAAGTCCGCGCCCATGGTGCCCCAGCCCAGCATGGCGGCGCCGAACTCGCCATTGCGCATCTTGGGCACGTAGGTGGCCATGGGCATGGTGACGACCTTGGCCTGCACGCCGATGCGGCTCCACAGCTGGGCCACCGCCTGGGCCACCTGCTCGTCGTTGATGTAGCGGTTATTGGGCGCGGCCAGCGTGATGCCGAAGCCGTTGGGGTAGCCGGCCTCGGCCAGCAGCTTCTTGGCGCCCTCGGGGTCGTAGCCGTCGGTGCCCTTCAGGTTCGGGTTGAAGCCCACCAGGCCGATGCCGATGAGCTGGGCCGCGGGCGTGGCGAAGCCGTCCAGCGCCACCTGCACCAGGCCCTGGCGGTTCAGGCCCTTGGACAGCGCCTCGCGCACGCGGATGTCCTTCAGCGGGTTCTGCTCCAGCGGCTGGCCGGCCTTGTCGGTGAACCAGGCGGACTTGCCGGCGGCGGCGTGGTTCAGGTGCAGGAACAGCGTGCGCCAGGTGGGGCGCTGCTTGATGCTGAGCTTGCTGTCGGCCTTGAGCCGGGGCATGTCGGCCGGCGGCACGGCCTCGATGATGTCCACGTCGCCCGACAGCAGCGCCGCGACGCGGGCCGGGTCGGCGGTGATGAAGCGCAGCGTCACCTTGTCCCAGGGCGACTTCTCGCCCCAGTAGGCCGCGTGGCGGTTCATGGTGATGCTCTCGCCGCGCTTGAAGGCGCCGAAGGAAAACGGCCCAGTGCCGACCAGCGCCTTGCCGGTGTTGAAGTCCTCCGTGCTGGCGTTGGCCGCGGCCTTCTTGGAGACGATGTAGACCGAAGACAGGTCGCCCGGCAGCGGCGCATAGGGCTCGGCCGTCTTGATGCGCAAGGTCAGCGGATTGACCACCTGCATCGAGGCGATCATCTTGGTGTAGCTGGTGAAGGGGCCGGGGCTGTTGAGCACCTTGGCCGGGCGTTCCAGCGAGAAGACGACGTCGTCGGCGGTGAGCTCGCTGCCGTCGTGGAACTTCACGCCCGGGCGCAGCTTGAATTCCCAGGTGGTGGCGTCCACGGGGTTCCACGAGACGGCCAGTCCGGGCACGTAGCGGCCGGCGGGATCCACGTTGACCAGGGCGTCGAAGAAATGCGCCGACACGGCGATGTTGCTGGCCACGGCCGCGAAATGCGGGTCCAGCGACGAGGGGTCGGTGGATTGCCCGATCTTCAGCTCCGCGGCCTGCACGGCGGCCGGCGCCAGTCCGGTCGCCAGCACGCATGCGGCGGCGCAGGCGGCGGCGATCACGCCGCGTCGAATCAATTGCATCACGGTCCCTTTCAGTCGTCGAAAGACGGATTCACTGCAGGCAGAAATCGACCGCCGCCAGCGCATGCAGCTCGGTCGTGTTGAAAAGCGGCACGTCGGTGTCGCTCTCGGACAGCAATAGGGGGAGTTCGGTGCAGCCGAGAACCACGCCCTGCGCTCCCCGGCGCTCCAATCCCTGCACGATTTCGCACAGCGCCTGACGCGATGAATCGCGGAAATCGCCGCGGCACAGTTCCTCGAAGATGATGCGGTGGACTTCGCGCCGCTCTGCTTCGGTGGGAATCAGGCATTCAATGCCGAATGCGCGCAGCCGGTCGGCATAGAACGGCTGCTCCATCGTGAACAGCGTGCCCAGCAGTCCCACACGCTCGTGCCCGGCGGCGCGAATGGCCTGGGCGGTCACGTCGGCGATGTGCAGCAGTGGCACGCTGGTGGCGGTTTGCACCTCGTCGGCCACGCGGTGCATCGTATTGGTGCCGATCAGTACGCAATCGGCGCCTGCCGCTTCCAGTCGGCGTGCGGCATCGCTGAGGATGCCGGCCATTCCCGGCCAATCAGCGGCGCGCTGGCGGCTTGCAATGTCCTCGAAATTGAGGCTCACCAGGTGCAATGGCGCGGATGTCAATCCGCCTTTGCGCCGTGCCACTTCCCGGTTGATGACCTGGTAATAGAGCGTGGTGGATTCCCAGCTCATGCCGCCGATCAGACCAATGGTTCTCATTGCTCCTCGCCTTCATTCGCGATATGTCGATGAAGGCAAAGTATGTTGGACCA
>CBIHPZ010000691.1:0-2620 GCA_966211865.1 uncultured Aquabacterium sp. | reverse complement strand
TCCGGCCCCGCCGCCTGCATCCGCCGCGTGAAGCCCGAGATCGCCGCCTGCAACGCCGGCAGCCTGAACTACCTGAAGCTGCGCGAGGACGGCCGCTGGGCCTGGCCGCCGATGGTCTTCGACAACCCGGTGGCCAAGGTGCAGGCCATGCTGGACGTGATGGCCGAGGTGGGCACGCACCCGGAGTTCGAATGCTTCGACGTCGGGATCGTGCGCTCGGTGGGCATGTACCTGCGGGCCGGCATGTTCACCGGTGTGCCGGAATACAACTTCGTGATGGGCGTGGCCTCGGGCATGCCTTGCGACGCCGAGCTGCTGTCATTGCTTCCAAAGTACACGGCCACCGGTGCCGTCTGGCAGGCCACGCTGATCGGCCGCGCCGAGATCTGGCCGGTGCACCAGCGCGTGGCCGAGCTGGGCGGCATGCTGCGCACCGGGCTGGAAGACAGCTTCTACCTGCCCGGCGGTGAACGCGCGGCCGGCAACGGCCCGATGATCGAGGCGCTGGCGCAGTGCGCCCGCCATGCCGGGCGCGACATCGCGTCGCCGGCCGAGGCGCGCGCCCGCCTGGGCTTGCTGCCGGAGGCAAGGCCTGAGGCCTGAAGGCCCGCTGCGCAGCGCCTGACGGACAAAAGACGCGTCAGCCGCGCCGGCCGGGCGACGCGGCTTCAGCCCTGCTGCCCCGAGAACATCGCCTTCGCGCGGCGCTCCACCTCTTCCGGAGACACGTCCTCGATGTGGGTGGCAATGGCCCATTTGTGGCCGAAGGGGTCGGTGAGGTTGCCGCAGCGGTCGCCGTAGAACTGGTCGGCCGCGGGCATGGTGACGGTGGCACCGGCCTGCTCGGCGGCCTTCATCACCGCGTCCACGTCCGGCACGTACAGCATGATGGAACTGGCGCTGCCGCCGATGGTCTTGGGGCTCAGCGCGTGCCACTGCGGGTTCTCGTCGTGCAGCATGATCACCGAGCCGCCGATGCGGATCTCGGCATGCATCACCTTGCCGTCGGGGCCTTTCATGCACATCACTTCTTCGGCACCGAAGGCCTTCTTGTAGAACGCCAGCGCATCCGACGCGCCGCTGATGGTGATGTACGGCGTGACCGTGGAATAGCCTTCGGGAATCGGGGAAACCTTCTTCGTCATGGTGGGTGCTTTCTGTGGCCGTGATGCAGGGGTGGCTCCGCGGCGCCGGCCGGTGCGCGGCGCGAAGTCGAACGTGCCGAGGAGGGGCTGGGCGGCGAGGGCCGCGCCTGCTGACTACTGGATGAATATCCAGTCTAGGCGGCGCATGGCCGGTGCGCAAGTGGGGACTGAGGCTTCGACGTTTCAAGCCGCAGCCGGGTGCCCGGCGACAATCGAACGCTGCACGCCTTGCCTGACCCATGAGCCCTTCCCGCGCCGAACCGGCCGCCGCCCTGCCCACCTTCATCCACCGGCTGCAGCAGGCCCTGGCCGACGGCCGACTGCAGAAGGGCTCGCTCGCCAAGTACCGCGGGCCCGAGGCCGATCTGCAGCGCGTGCTGCTGCGCCCGGTCGTGCTGCGCGGCGAGCGCTGCCTGCAGCTGGTCTACCGCCACCAGACGCGCGACGTGACGAAGAACCACGGCATGGCCGAGCTGCCCGCCCTGCTGGAAACCTTGCTCGGCCCCGCGGCCTTCCGGCACGCGCACCTGCACTGCACGGACGGCGAGCTGGAACTGGTGGTGACCCAGCGCGGCCAGGCCAGCCTGCATGAACGCGGCGCGTCGCCCTCGGCCGCCGCCGCGCCGCCAGCCGGCGAGACCCCGACCGCCCACAACCGCGAGAAGCAGCGCTGGCTCTCGCTGGACCGCCCTTTCCTGGCCGCGCTCGGCGTCACCGATGAACGCCACCAGCTGGTGCCGGCCATGGCGCGCAAGTGGAAGCAGATCAACAAGTTCGTCGAGGTGTTCGCGCACGCGCTGGCCGATTCGCCTTTGGCGGATGCGAAGGAACTGCGCATCGTCGACTTCGGCAGCGGCAAGGGCTACCTCACCTTCGCGATCCATGACTGGCTGCGTCATTCACGTGATATCAAGGCCGACGTGGCCGGCGTCGAACTGCGGCCGGACATGGTGGCGCTGTGCAACGCGGCGATCGAGAGGCTCGGCATCGAAGGCCTGCGCATCCACCAGGGCGACGTGCGCCACTGGCAGCCGCAATCGCTGGACGTGATGATCGCGCTGCACGCCTGCGACACCGCCACCGACTTCGCCATCGACCTCGGCCTGCGCGGCGGCGCGCAGGTCATCCTGTGCTCGCCCTGCTGCCACAAGGAAGTGCGTCCGCAGCTGCTGCAGCCGCACCCGCTGAAGCCCATCCTGCAGCACGGCGTGCACCTGGGCCAGCAGGCCGAGATGCTCACCGACGGCCTGCGCGCGCTGTGGCTGGAGGCCTGCGGCTACGACACCCAGGTGTTCGAGTTCGTCTCGCTGGAGCACACCAACAAGAACAAGATGATCCTGGCGGTGAAGCGCCGCACGCCGAAGCCCGCCGCGCCGGTGCTGCAGCAGATCGACGACATCAAGCGCTTCTACGGCATCCGCGAGCAGTGCCTGGAAACGCTGCTGCGCGAGCGGCTGGCGCTGCCGGCCTGACGC
>CBIHPZ010000690.1:0-2623 GCA_966211865.1 uncultured Aquabacterium sp. | reverse complement strand
GCCCGCCTCTTCGCCGTGCTGGAGACGATGGACAACGGCAAGACGATCCGCGAGACGCGCGACATCGACATCCCGCTGGCCGTGCGGCACTTCTATCACCACGCCGGCTGGGCCCAGTTGCTCGACCGGGAGTACCCGAAGCACCGGCCGCTCGGCGTGGTCGGCCAGATCGTGCCGTGGAACTTCCCGCTGCTGATGCTGGCCTGGAAGATCGCGCCGGCGCTGGCCTGCGGCAACACGGTGGTGTTCAAGCCGGCGGAGCAAACTTCGCTCACCGCCCTGCTCTTCGCCGAGGTCTGCGCCGAGGTGGGCTTGCCCGCGGGCGTGGTCAACGTGGTCACCGGCGACGGCGCGGTGGGCCAGGAAATCGTCAAGCACCCCGGCATCGCCAAGATCGCCTTCACCGGTTCGACCGAAGTGGGCCGCGCGATCCGCAAGGCCACCGCCGGCTCGGGCAAGAAGCTGAGCCTGGAGCTGGGCGGCAAGTCGCCCTTCATCGTCTTCGCCGACGCGGACCTGGACGCCGCGGTGGAAGGCATCGTCGACAGCATCTGGTTCAACCAGGGCCAGGTGTGCTGCGCCGGCTCGCGCCTCTTGGTGCACGAAGGCACGGCCGACCGGCTGGTGGCCAAGCTGAAGGCCCGCATGGCCACCATCCGCCTCGGCGATCCGCTGGACAAGAGCACCGACATGGGCAGCCTGGTCGACCGCACGCAGCATGCGCGCGTCAGCGGCTTCGTCGACCGCGCGCGCGCCGCCGGGGCGCAGGTGCACCAGGCCAGCGCCACGCCGGTGCCGGCGGGCGACACCTGCTTCTACCCACCGACGCTCGTCACCGGGGTCGACACGGCCTTCGAGATCGTGCAGCACGAGGTCTTCGGCCCGGTGCTGTCGGTGCAGACCTTCCGCACGCCGAACGAGGCGGTGGAGCTGGCGAACAACACCGCCTACGGCCTGGCCGCCTGCGTGTGGAGCGAGTCCATCGGCCTGGCGCTGGAAGTCGCGCCACGCCTCAAGGCCGGCGTGGTGTGGGTCAACACCGCCAACCAGTTCGACGCGGCCGCGGGCTTTGGCGGTTATCGCGAATCGGGCTTCGGCCGCGAAGGCGGGCGTGAAGGCCTGCGCGAATACCTGGCCGCCCCGCCGTTGACGCCCGCGCAGCCGCTGGCCGCGCGCAGCAGCACCAGCACGGTGGACGAGGACGACGCGATCGACCGCACGCCCAAGCTCTACATCGGCGGCAAGCAGGTGCGGCCCGACAGCGGCTACAGCCGCGCCGTGCATGTCGACGGCCAGCTGATCGGCCTGGTGCCCGAAGGCAACCGCAAGGACATCCGCAATGCCGTCGAGGCCGCGCGGGGC
Source organism: uncultured Aquabacterium sp. (assembly GCA_966211865.1). GTDB lineage: Bacteria > Pseudomonadota > Gammaproteobacteria > Burkholderiales > Burkholderiaceae_C > Pseudaquabacterium. The sequence continues at coordinate 1,261 of CBIHPZ010000690.1, read as the reverse complement.
GCGGTGGCCTGGGAACGCCAGACGGCCCATGGCCGCGCCCAGGTCCTCTTCTACCTGGCGGAGAACCTGCAGGCGCAGGCGCAGCGTTTCGCGCAATGCCTGCAGGTGCTGAGCAGCCCGGAACAGGCGCGGCGCGAGGTCGACGCCACCATCGACCGCCTGTTCAGCTACGCCGCCTGGGCCGACAAGTACGACGGCGCGGTGCACCCGGTGCCGGTGCATGGCGTGGTGCTGGCGATGCACGAGGCCATCGGCGTCATCGGGCAGATCGCGCCAGAGCGCGAGCCGCTGCTGGGCCTCGTGTCGCTGGTGGCGCCGGCCATCGCGATGGGCAACCGCGTGGTGGCCGTGCCCTCGGCCCAGCTGCCGACCATCGCGGCCGAGCTGTATGCCCTGCTCGACACCTCCGACGTGCCCGCCGGCGTCGTGAACCTCGTCACCGGCGACCCGGATGCACTGGCCGACACGCTGGCCGCGCACGCCGACGTCGATGCCCTGTGGTGGCACTGCGGCCCGTCCGAGCGTGCGAAGCGCATCGAGACCCTGTCCGCCACCAACCTGAAGCGCACCTGGACCACGCCCTCGCCCGACCGCGACTGGTACGCCAGCGAGGAGGCCGAGGGCCGCGAGTTCCTGGAACAGGCCACCCACGTCAAGAACATCTGGGTGCCGTACGGCGTTTGACCGCACGCGGGCGCGGTGCGCCCCAGGGTGTACGCCGCTGGACACGGGCAGGCCGGCCTCCACCGGCAAGCGCTGCTCGCCCGTTCACAACGCCTGCCCGCGCCGCCTCCATCCACTTTTGCCGTTAGCATCCGCATGCCACGTCGGGAGGCATTCCCGTCTCCCCAGCCTCGCAGAAACAAGCATGCACGCCGTCCGACGGACCCTCAGCCTTGCAACGACCTTCGCCGTCTGCGCGCTCGCAGCCTTTCCCTCACACGCTGTTCAGGCCGACACCTACCTGGGCGTGGCCGTGGCGGGCGCACGTGCAAGCTTCGAACGCAGCGACTTCGGGCCGCTCAACACTGAGGCGCGCCTGGCCGAGGACCGGCATGACCGCCCATGGTCCCTCTTCGGCGGCCACCGTCTCGATGGCTCGTGGTCGATCGAGGGCGGGTACATCGACTCAGGCCGCTACCGCTCGACGCTGACGGCAACGGCCGGCGCGCGCTTTCTGAACACGGTCTACGCATTCGACTACCGCGCCCGCTCGCTGTTCCTGGCCGCCAAGGCGAACTTCACCGTCATGCCACGCCTG
>CBIHPZ010000689.1:0-2625 GCA_966211865.1 uncultured Aquabacterium sp. | reverse complement strand
GGCGATGCCGTTGTAGCCCTGCTGGCAGGCGCGGAACTCCTCCAGGTCGTCCGGCGTGGCCATGCCGGTGGCGTTGAAGAAGTCCTCGTACTGGCGGATGCGGCGGGCGCGCGCCTCGGGGGCCTCGCCCTTGGGGGCGATGCAGTAGATCGTCACCTCGGTCTTGTCCACCGCGATGGGCCGCAGCACGCGGATCTGCGAGCTGAACTGGTCCATCAGGTAGACGTTCGGGTACAGGCACAGGTTGCGCGAGTGGCCGATCATCCAGTCGGCCCGGGCCTGTCCGTACTCGGCCACCAGCTGGTCGCGGATCGGGAAGGCCGGCCGGTCCTCGGGGTTGGCCCACTTGGTCCACAGCAGCATGTGGCCGTGCTCGAACGAGTAGAAGCCGCCGCCCTGCTTGGCCCAGCTGCCGGCGTCCATGGCCTTGATGGTGTCGCCGGCCGCGGCCTGCTTGCGCTGGTTGGTGGTGGCCGCGTAGTTCCAGTGCACCGAGCTGACGTGGTAGCCGTCCGCGCCGTTCTCGGTCTGCAGCTTCCAGTTGCCGTCGAAGGTGTAGGTCGACGAACCGCGCAGCACCTCCAGGCCCTCGGGCGACTGGTCGACGATCATGTCGATGATCTTGGTCGACTCGCCGAGGAACTCCACCAGCGGCGGCACGTCGGGGTTGAGGCTGCCGAACAGGAAGCCGCGATAACTCTCGAAGCGAGCGACCTTCTTCAGGTCGTGGCTGCCGTCCTTGTTGAAGCTGTCGGGGTAGCCGGCGCCGCTGGCGTCCTTCACCTTCAGCAGCTTGCCGCTGTTGTTGAAGGTCCAGCCGTGGAAGGTGCAGGTGAAGCTGGCCTTGTTGCCCTTCTTGTGGCGGCACAGCGTGGCGCCGCGGTGCGAGCAGGCATTGATGATCGCGTTGAGCTCGCCCGTCTTGTTGCGCGTGATGACGATCGGCTGGCGGCCGATCCAAGTGGTGAGGTAGTCGTTCGGATTCGGGATCTGGCTTTCGTGGGCCAGGTAGATCCAGTTGCCCTCGAAGATGTGCTTCATCTCCAGGTCGAACAGGGCCTCGTCGGTGAAGGCGCTGCGGTGCAGGCGCCAGACCTGCTGGTCGGTGTCCTCCACCAGCATGCCGGCCAGCCGCTGCCGGATGTTGTCCAGTGCGTCCAGGGATGCGGAAGTGCTCATGCGTGTCTCCATGCCCGGTGGGTCGGGCCTTGTCAGAGGTCGGGTCGGCAAGGCTCCGCCTGCACCGGTCGCGTGGGCGGCCCGGACGGAAGGGCTTGCTTCAGGGGGTGGGCGCCGCACCCCGCGGCGCCGGGTTCCGGTCGCCGGCAGGCGCGTGGCCTGCGGCGATAACGCGGGAGTTACGCGGCCGCGCGCGGGCGGTCGAAGTCGGTGGCCGGCGCGTCGGCCCGCTCGGCATGCAGCGTGAAGTCGAACTTGATCTCGTAGAACGGCTTGTCGACGTTCAGCGCGTTCATCGCGGCGCGGTCGTTGTTGGTGTAGACCTTGGGCACCAGGCCTTCACGCGTGCCGAAGGCGAAGTCGTCCCACAGGTGCGGATCGTTCTCGATGTTGATCTGCGTCGTCAGCTTGCGGTGGCCCGGCGCGCTGACGAAGAAGTGGATGTGCGCCGGGCGGTGGCCGTGGCGGCCCAGCTGCTGCAGCAGGCGGTCGGTGGCGCCGCCCGGGGGGCAGCTGTAGCCCACCGGCATCACGCTGCGGAACTTGTAGCGGCCCTGCTCGTCGGTGACGATGGTGCGGCGCAGGTTGAAGGCGCTCTGCGTGGTGTCGAAGTACGAGTAGCAGCCCTTGTCGTTGGCATGCCAGACCTCGACCTTGGCACCGGCCACCGGCTTGCCGTCGGTGCCGCGCACCACGCCCTGCATCACCACCACCTCGCCGGGGGTGTGGCCGTCGTCCAGGCGGGCCTCGCCCTGGGCCACCGGGGCGCCGGCCACGTACAGCGGGCCCTCGATGGTGCGCGGCGTGCCGCCCTGCAGGCCGGCCTTGGCCTCGGCCTCGTCCAGGCGCAGGTCCAGGAAGTGCTCCAGGCCGATGCCCGGCGTGATGAGGCCCAGCTCGCCGTTGCGGCCGGCTTCGGCGAAGTAGTTCAGGCCCGACCAGAACTCCTCGGACGTGATGTCCAGGTCGTCGATCGCGATCATCAGGTCGCGCACCAGGCGGCGCGTGATGGCCTTGATGCGCGGGTTGCCTTCGCCGACGACGCCGGTGGTCTCGAAGCGGTCCAGCAGTTGGTCGATGGTCTTGGTGTCCATGGCTTGTCTCTCTCGGTGGTGGGTTGGGTGGGGTGGGACGGGGGGTCAGCGGTCGTCGTCGTGGATCGACGAGGGGTGGCGGCACAGGGCCGTCACCTCGATCTGCATGTAGGGGAACAGCGGCAGGGTCGACAGGATCTGGTGCAGTTCGTCGGTGCTCTTCACGTCGAAGACGCTGACGTTGGCGTAGCGGCCGGCCACGCGCCACAGGTGGCGCCAGGTGCCGCTGCGCTGCAGTTCCTGCGCGCGCTCGCGCTCGGTCTTTTTCAGGGCCTCGGCGCGCTCGGCGGGCAGGTCGTGCGGCAGGCGCACGTCCATCTGGACCTGGAACAGCATGGTCGTCTCCTTTGTG
>CBIHPZ010000688.1:0-2626 GCA_966211865.1 uncultured Aquabacterium sp. | reverse complement strand
GGCGACCGCGGCCTGGACCACACGCCCACCTGGGGCCGCACCTACTGGGGCGGCGCCATCTTCTGCCTGCTGGCCGACGTGCGCATCCGCCAGCGCAGCGGCCTGAAGCTGGGGCTGGAACATGCGCTGCGCGGCGTGCTGGCGGCGGGCGGCAGCTACGCGGTGGCGTGGCCCATCGAGCGCATCCTGGCCGTGGCCGACGCGGCGGTGGGGCAGGACACGCTGGCCATGCTCTACGCCCGCATGAAGGACAGCCCCGCGCCCACCGACCTGGCCGGGCTGTGGCGCGATCTCGGAGTGGTGCCCGAAGGAACGGAAGCGCGCTTCCAGGCCGGCGCGCCACTGGCGGCGGTGCGCATGGCCATCGCGGGCTGATTCGGGAGGGCCCGGCGCAGTCGCGCGGCCATGGCGCGACGCGCAAGCGCTGCCGCCTTCGCGTCGCATCGCGGCACGCCGTTTTTCACGAACCGGCAGGGCTCTCCAATCCATGCCGCCACCGCGCCGGCTTGGGGTTACCGCGCAAGGGCCACGGGGCATGTTTGCCTAAGATGCGCCGACAAGTTCGACCGCCCGGCCGCGCGGGCCACGGTGGTTCGGCCCCACCCCGTTCCCTTGGAGGAGTCCCATGCACTATTTCGTCACCGGTGCCACCGGTTTCATCGGCAAGCGTCTCGTCAAGGCCCTGCTGGCCCGGCGCGGCGCCACGGTGTCGTTCCTGGTGCGCGCCGGCAGTGAAGGCAAGGTGGCCGACCTTTACAAGTTCTGGGGCGTCAACAAGACCCGCGCCATTCCGGTGGCCGGCGACCTCACGGCGAAGAAGCTCGGCGTCAGCGCCGAGGACATCAAGGGCCTGAAAGGCACGGTGGATGCGGTGTACCACCTGGCCGCGGTGTACGACCTGTCGGCCGACGAAGAGAGCCAGGTGCAGGTCAACATCGAAGGCACGCGCAACATGTGCGAGTTCGCGAAGGCGGTGGATGCCAAGCACGTGCACCACGTCTCGTCCATCGCCGCCGCCGGCCTCTACGAAGGCGTGTTCCGCGAGGACATGTTCGACGAAGCGGAAGGCCTGGACCACCCGTACTTCATGACCAAGCACGAGAGCGAGAAGATCGTGCGCAAGGAATGCAAGGTGCCGTGGACGGTGTACCGCCCGGCCATGGTGGTGGGCGACTCCACCACCGGCGAGATGGACAAGATCGACGGGCCCTACTACTTCTTCAAGCTGATCCAGCGCATGCGCCAGCTGCTGCCGCCGTGGATGCCGGCGGTGGGCTTGGAAGGCGGCCGCGTCAACATCGTGCCGGTGGATTTCGTGGTCGCGGCGCTGGACCACATCTCGCATTCGGTGAAGGACCTCAAGGGCAAGTGCTATCACCTGGTCGACCCGGTGGGCTACCGCGTGGGCGACGTGCTGGACATCTTCAGCAAGGCCGCGCACGCGCCGAAGATGAACCTCTTCGTCAATGCCGCCTTGCTCGGCTTCATTCCCAAGAGCGTGAAGAAGGGAATGATGGCGCTGGCGCCGGTGCGCCGCGTGTACCACGCCATCATGAAGGACCTGGGCCTGCCCGAGGACATGATGAACTTCGTCAACTACCCGACGAGGTTCGACTGCCGCGAGACGCTGAAGGCGCTGGAAGGCTCGGACATCAAGTGCCCCAACCTGCGTGATTACGCGTGGCGCCTGTGGGACTACTGGGAACGCCACCTCGACCCCGACCTCTTCATCGACCGCAGCCTGAAGGGCAGCGTGGCCGGCAAGGTGGTGCTGGTGACCGGCGGCTCGTCCGGCATCGGCCTGGCGGCGGCGAAGAAGTTTGCCGAAGCGGGCGCCATCACCATCATCTGCGCCCGCGGCGAAGACAAGCTGGCGGACGCGGTGAAGGAGATCCAGGACTTCGCCGGCAAGGGCGCGAAGGTGTTCAGCTATTCGGTCGACATCGCCGACGAAGCCGGCTGTGCCGAGTTCGTGAAGACCCTGGAAGAGCAGCACGGCGGCGTGGATTTCCTCATCAACAACGCCGGCCGCTCCATCCGCCGCGCCATCGAGAACAGCTACGAGCGCTTCCACGACTTCCAGCGCACGATGGACCTGAACTACTTCGGCTGCCTGCGCATCACCATGGGCCTGCTGCCCGGCATGGTGAAGAAGCGCCGTGGCCACGTGGTGAACATCAGCTCGATCGGCGTGCTGACGAACGCGCCGCGCTTCTCCGCCTACGTCGCCTCGAAGGCCGCGCTGGACGCGTGGACCCGCTGCGCGGCCAGCGAGTTCTCCGACCAGGGCATCACCTTCACCACGATCAACATGCCGCTGGTGCGCACGCCGATGATTGCGCCCACCAAGATCTACAACAACGTGCCGACCCTGGCGCCGGAAGAAGCGGCCGACATGATTGCCGAGGCCTGCGTCTACAAGCCGGTGCGCATCGCGACCCGGCTGGGCATCACCGGCCAATTGCTGCATGCCTTCGCGCCCAAGGTGGCGCAGATCGTCATGAACACCAGCTTCCGCATGTTCCCGGATTCGGACGCAGCCAAGGGCGAGAAGGGCGGCGAGAAGCAGAAGCTGTCGGCCGAGGCAATGGCGCTGCAGCAGATGATGAAGGGCATTCACTTCTGA
>CBIHPZ010000687.1:0-2627 GCA_966211865.1 uncultured Aquabacterium sp. | reverse complement strand
ACCGGCGCCAGCAGGTTCGCATCGCGCGCCAGCTTCCAGCGGCCGCCTTCCCTGCGCAGCACGGTCAGCGTGTGGCCGGCGCGCTCGATCGGCGGTGCGCCGCCCGGGGGCGTGGCCACGACCGACAGGCGCGTCCACATGAAGGCCCAGTCGCCGGCCAGCTGGATCTCCTGGATCTCGCTCTGGCCTTCGAAGCTCGGCGCCTCGCCCGCGGCCTGGCGGCGCGCCGCGGCGGCGAAGCCGGCCTTGTCCATCGGCGCATGGCCGGGCACCAGGAACACCACGTCGTCGGTCATCAGGTCCAGCACGGTGTCGACATCACCCGCCTGCGTGGCCTGCATCCAGGTCGCGACGAGGTCGCGGATCTGTTGTTCGTCGGTCTTCATCACCCATCCCTTGTCTTCAGGGCGCGCCGCGCGCCGCCAGGTGCCTGGCCAGGAAGGCGCCAATGCGTTCCTGGTACGCCCAAGGCGCGTGCGCATGCAGGTCGACATGGGCAGCGCCCTCGACGGCCCACAGCGCTTTCGGTTCCGCCGCGGCGGCCAAGAGTTGCTCGGTCTCCGTCCAGGGAGTCTGCTGGTCCCGGGTGCCCGATGCAATGAGCACCGGCACGCGCAATGCGGGCATCGCGCCCAGCGGGCGCAGTTGGTCGGCACGAACGCCCAAGCGCAGCGGCAGTTGCCACAGCAGCAGCGGCGACAGCCAGCGTCCGGGTTCGCCGAGGCGCATCGCCAGGCGGTTGGCCACCGCGTCCTCGATGGTCGGGTACATCGACTCCAGCACCGCCGCGTGCACCGTGGGCGCGGCGCCGGACAGCACGAAGGATGCGGCGCCCAGGGACACGCCGATGACGCCGATGCGCTCGCCCGGCAGCGCGCGCCGCAGGTGGTCCAGCGCGGCATGCACGCCGGCGGACTCGCGCACGCCGAAGGTGATGCGCTCCCCTTCGCTTTCCCCATGCGCGGGGAGGTCGATCAGGAGCACCGCATGGCCGGCCGCCGCCAGGAAGCGCGCCCGCGCGACCATCTGCCGGCGGTCCGACCGCACACCGTGCAGCAGCAGCACGGCGCCGCGACCAGGCATGCCGCGCAGGAACCAGCCGGCCACGGCCGTGCCGTCCGCCGTGTGCAGCGTGAGGGCTGCCACGGGCAGGTCGGCCGGTGGCGGGCCGACGGGATGCCGGGCCGGGCGGCTCAACAACTCGCCGGCCGCAGCCAGCGCCGCGAGGGCCACCAGCAGGGTCAGCGCCACCCACTTCGGCCAGCGCGCCCAGCCGCGTTGGCGGCGCGGCAGCGCCATCAACGCACGCCACGCGTCACGGCTTGCGTTCAAAGGCCAGCTTCAGGCCCAGCCCCAGCAGCACCGCGCCGCTGCTGCGGTAGAGCCAGGCCAGCACGGAAGGCCGTGCGCGCAGCCAGCCGGACAAGAGGCCCGCCGCCAGGCCCACCGGGCCCTTCACCAGGAAGGTGAGCGCGGCGAACACCAGGCCCAGCACGAACACGGCCAGCGTGGGATGGGCCGCACCCGGCTGCACGAACTGCGGCAGGAACGCGAAGTAGAAGACCGCGATCTTCGGGTTGGAGACGTTGGAGAACGCGCCGTCGATGAAGAGGCGCCGCAGGCTGCGCGGCGCGCCAACCGCGCCTTCCAGCGGCTGCGGCCGGCTGCGCAGCAGCTGCACGCCCAGGTAGATCAGGTAGGCCGCGCCGACCAGCTTCAGCGCGATGAAAAGCCATTCCGACGTGCGCAGCACCGCGCCCAAGCCCAGCGTGGCCAGCACCGTGTGGCCGACCAGGCCGACGCTGACGCCGGCCGCGGTGGCGATGCCGGCCGCCGGCCCCTGCGCGATGGAGCGCGACATCACCAGCACCATGTCCTGGCCGGGCGTGACGATGAGCAGCAGCGAGGTGACGAGGAACAACCACCAGGTGACTTCGATCATGGGCACTCCGAATGCAAGGCGGTGGAGCTTAAGCCAGCACCGTGGCCGACCACTGAATCGGGCGGCTGCGGGCCAGGACCTCAGCCTTCACGCAAGGCCGCTTCCATGATGTCCAGGTCGGCGGCGGAGAAGCAGCAGAACACCACCTCGCGAATGGCACCGCCGGGCACGGCCACGGCACGCACCGTGTCGACTGCAATGCGCGCGGCGGGCACCTTGGGGTAGCCATAGATGCCGGTGCTGATGCCGGGGAAGGCGATGCTGGCGGCCCCGGCGGCAGCGGCCACTTCGAGCGAGCGGCGGTAGCAGGAGGCCAGCAGCGCCGGCTCGCCCGATTCACCGCCGCGCCACACCGGGCCCACGGTGTGCACGATGAAGCGCGCCGGCAGGCGGTGGCCGCGGGTGAGCTTGGCGTCGCCGGTCTGGCAGCCGCCGAGCAGCCGGCATTCGTGCAGCAATTCCGGGCCGGCGGCGCGGTGGATGGCGCCATCGACGCCACCGCCGCCCAGCAGCGAGGAATTGGCGGCATTGACGATGGCATCGACGGCCAGGGTCGTGATGTCCGCATGGACGGCACGCAGGGTGGGCAGGTGCATCGCAACAAGCTTCGGGACAGTGGAAGGCGGCCGCCAGCATAGCCCCCGCCGCCGGGCGCATGCCGGTCATGCATGGCCGCTCACTTTGG
>CBIHPZ010000686.1:0-2628 GCA_966211865.1 uncultured Aquabacterium sp. | reverse complement strand
AGCGGCGGTTGGTGCGGAAGGCGTCGCCTTCGCCGGCGAACATGCGGGTCGGGTCCTCGCCCTCGCGCTTGAAGGCGAAGGTGCCGGCGGTGTAGGGGTAGCTGCCGGGCACGTTGTCCAGCATCAGCCACTTCAGCAGCTCGCCGTGGCATTCGTATTGCGGCAGGGCCACCTTGCGGATCTTGCTGCCGGACAACGACGTGTGGACGAGCGAGGTGCGGATCTCCTTGTCGCGGATCTTCACCACGTACTCGTCGCCGGCGTAGGCCTTCTGCATTTCGGGCCACATGGCCAGCAGCTTGCGGGCGGCGGGTTCGAGGTGGGCCTCGCGCTCCTCGGCCAGCTTCCACAGCGGTCCAGGGTCGCCTCCAGCGTCGCCCAGCATGCGTGCGCTCGCGTTCAGCTGCTGCAGTTCACGGGCCAGGCGCGCCTGGCGGCGGGCGCGGGCCTTGTAGCCGCGCACGGTGTCGCTGATGTCGGCGAGGTAGCGCACGCGTGCACCGGGCACCACCGGCGTCTGGTGCGTGCTGTGGCGGGTGTTGACCGCGGGCAGCTTGCCGTCCTCCAGCCGCAGGCCCAGCGCCTGCAGGCGCGGCTTCAGCGCCTGGTAAAGCGCCGTCACGCCGTCGTCGTTGAAGCGGCTGGCCATGGTGCCGAAGACCGGCATCTGGTCCGGCATCACATTGAAGGCGCCGCGGTTGCGCTGCACCTGCTTGGCCACGTCGCGCAGCGCGTCGGCCGCGCCCTTGCGGTCGAACTTGTTGATGGCGACGAACTCGGCGAAGTCCAGCATGTCGATCTTCTCGAGCTGGCTGGCGGCGCCGAACTCGGGCGTCATCACGTACATCGGCACGTCGACCATCGGCACGATGGCGGCGTCGCCCTGGCCGATGCCGGAGGTCTCGACGATGACCAGGTCGAAGCCGGCGACCTTGCAGGCGGCCAGCACGTCGGGCAGGGCGGCGGACACCTCGCTGCCGGTGTCGCGGGTGGCCAGGCTGCGCATGTACACACGCTGGCCTTGGCTCCACGGCGCAATGGCGTTCATGCGGATGCGGTCGCCCAGCAGTGCGCCACCGCTCTTGCGGCGCGAGGGGTCGATGGAGATCACGGCGATGCGCAGCGCGTCGGCCTGGTCCAGGCGCAGGCGGCGAATCAATTCATCCGTGAGCGACGACTTGCCGGCGCCTCCTGTGCCGGTGATGCCCAGCACGGGCACCGTGCGGGCCTTCGCCTCCTCATGCAGCGCGGCCACCATCGCCGCATCGGCCGCGCCGTTCTCCAGCGCGGTGATCAGCTGGGCCAGCGCGCGCCAGTTCGCTTCGGCGTGGCCCTGGATCGCGTCGATCGCGGTGGGCGCCTGGCCCGACAGGTCGACGTCGGTGCGCATCACCATCTCGCCGATCATCCCCTGCAGCCCCATGCGCTGGCCGTCTTCGGGGCTGAAGATGCGCACGCCCTGGTCGGCCAGTGCGCGGATCTCCGCCGGCACGATGACGCCGCCGCCACCGCCGAAGACCTGGATGTGCTCGCCGCCGCGCTGCTTCAGCAGCTCGACCATGTAGGCGAAGTACTCGTTGTGCCCGCCCTGGTAGCTGGAGACGGCGATGCCCTGCACGTCTTCCTGCAGCGCGGCGGTCACCACCTCGTCCACCGAGCGGTTGTGGCCCAGGTGGATCACCTCGCAGCCCATGCCCTGCAGGATGCGCCGCATGATGTTGATGGCGGCGTCGTGGCCGTCGAAGAGGCTGGCGGCGGTGACGAAGCGCACCTTGTGCGTGGGGCGGTAGGCGGCGAGGGCCTTGTAGTCGGCGGACAGGTTGGTCATCGCGGTGTCTCCGGGCAGCGGGTCGTTCGACCGGGCAGTCTAGGACCCGGTCCCGCGCGGCGCGATGGCGTAAATGCTCAGCCGGTTGACGGGTTTTGCCAGAATGATTCGATGCCGCCGCAGCCGCAACACACGGTCTCGATCGCCTTCGTGCGCGGCGCCGTGCAGCGGCTGGATGCGGCCACGCGGCAGGCGGTGCTGCAGCGCGCGGCCATCGCGCCGGAACTGTTGGCGGCCGATGCGGCGCGCGTGCCGGCCGCGGCCTTCGCGGCGTTGTGGCTTGCGGTGGGCGAAGCGCTGGACGATGAGTTCTTCGGCCTCGATTCGCGCCGCATGAAGGTGGGCAGCTTCGCGCTGCTGTGCCATGCGCTGGCGGCCCAGGCCACGGTGGATCGTGCGCTGCGGCAGGGCCTTCGCGGCTTTTCGCTGTTCCTCGACGACGTCGGCGTGACGCTGGCGGTCGATGGCGCGGAGGCCTTGCTCCGCATCGACAACCGCCTCGAAGGCACGGACGCGCGCCGCTTCGCGGACGAGACGCTGCTGGTGATGGTGCACGGCGTGCTGTGCTGGCTCGCCGGCCGGCGCGTGCCCCTGTCGCGCCTGGACTGGGGCCACCCGAAGCCGCCGCATGCGGACGAGTACCGGCGCATGTTCTCGCCCACGCTCAGCTTCGGCGCGCCGGCCACCGCGGCCCGCTTCGACGCCCGTGTGCTGCGTGCATCCACCGCGGTCACGCCGGCCTCGCTGCAGGCCTTCCTGCGCCACGCGCCGCAGTCCGTGTTCCTGAAGCAGGTGCACCA
>CBIHPZ010000685.1:0-2634 GCA_966211865.1 uncultured Aquabacterium sp. | reverse complement strand
ACTTCGGCCGCTACAAGGACGTGGACGGCGACGGCATCCCCTGGCGCACGCTGCCGGGCACGCACCCATCCAAGGGCGCGTACTTCACGCGCGGCACCACGCGTGATGCCTATGCACGTTATTCGGAGGCGGGCCCCGACTACATCTACAACGTGCAGCGGCTGCTGCGCAAGTTCGCCACGGCCGCGACGCTGGTGCCGCAGCCGCAGGTGCGCTCGGCCGCGAAGAAGACGCGCCTGGGCGTGCTGTACTTCGGCTCCACCGCCCCGGCGATGGACGAGGCGCTGGAGGCGCTGGCCGGCGAGGGCATCCACCTGGACGCGATGCGCCTGCGCGCCTTTCCCTTCCCGGCCAGCGTGAAGGAGTTCATCGCCACGCACGACCATGTCTTCGTGGTGGAGCAGAACCGCGATGCGCAGATGCGGCAGCTGCTGGTGACCGAGCTGGAGATCGACCCCGGCTGGCTGATCCCGGTGCTGCACTACGACGGCACGCCGATCACCGCGCGCTTCATCACGCAATCGATCACCAAGCACGTGCATGCGCTGGCGGTGGCGCCGCGGCGCGAACGGATCCTGTGAGGGCGGGGAAACGACCATGACCTACATCGCCAAGCCCAAGCTGCACCACCCGACGCTGACGCGCAACAAGGTCGGCTACACCCGGCGCGACTACGAGGGCAAGATCTCCACGCTGTGCGCCGGCTGCGGGCACGATTCGATCTCCGCCGCCATCGTGCAGGCCTGCTGGGAGCTCGACATCGCGCCGCACCGCGTGGCCAAGCTCTCGGGCATCGGCTGCAGCTCGAAGACGCCGGACTACTTCCTGGGCGCCAGCCACGGCTTCAACACCGTGCACGGCCGCATGCCCAGCGTGCTGACCGGCGCGAACCTCGCCAACCGCGAGCTGCTGTACCTGGGCGTTTCGGGCGATGGTGATTCGGCGTCCATCGGCCTCGGCCAGTTCGCGCACGCCATGCGGCGCGGCGTGCGCATGGTCTACATCGTCGAGAACAACGGCGTGTACGGCCTCACCAAGGGCCAGTTCTCGGCCACCGCCGACCGCGGCTCCAGGTCGAAGAAGGGCGCGGTGAATGCCGATTCGCCGGTGGACCTGATCGGCATGGCGCTGCAGCTGGGCGCCACCTACGTCGGGCGCGGCTTCTCGGGCGACAAGGGCCAGCTGGTGCCGCTCATCATGGGCGCTATTGCTCACGGCGGCGCGGCTTTCCTGGACGTCATCAGCCCCTGCGTGGCCTTCAACAACCACGCTGGCTCGACGCGCAGCTACGACCACGTGCGCGAGCACAACGAGGCGGTGAGCCGCATCGACTTCATCGACCTGGATGCGGAAGTGACGGCGGCGCCGGCCCCGGGCGAGGCCATCGACATCCCCGCGCCCGAAGGCGGCACGATGCGCCTGCGCAAGCTGCATGCGGACTACGACCCCACCAACCGCATCGCCGCGATGAACCAGGTGCAGGCCTTCGCCGCCAGCGGCGAGATCGCCACCGGCCTGCTCTACGTCGACCCGCAGGCGGCCGACATGCATGCCGCGCTGAACACCGTGGCCCAGCCGCTTAATGCGCTGCGCGAGGCCGAGCTGTGCCCAGGGGCGGCGGTGCTGGAGAAGCTCAACGCCTCGCTGCGCTAACGGACAAGGCGGGTGGGCAGGCCGTGGCCGTGTCGGGGCTGCCAGCCGCGGCACCCACGAGGTGCGCGGCGAAGAAGCAGACATAGCCGTCGAAGTAGTGCGCACTGGGCACGTCGTACTGCACGACAAGCCGGTGGGCCACCGCCGGTCGCCGGTTGAAGGCCTGCTGCAGCGCCAGGCCGAAGTTGGGGTGGTGCACGTCGAAGCAGCCGGGCGCGGCCGGACGGGCAGCGCAACTGCCATCGGCCTCGCGCAGGCCGAGCGGGACCACGCGCTGCTCGTCGGTGGGACGACGGTCGTAGCGCAGCATCAGCGGCGGGGCGTCGTCGCTGACTTCGTTGATCGCGCTGCCGGGGTCGTGGAACCACGGGTAGCCCTGCAGCGGGTCGTCGAAGCGCGGCCAGTCCTGCGCGGCAATGAAGGTGTCGCGCACCTGCGCGTGCTCGTAGCTCGTCTGCGCCTGGGCCGCGAAGACGGCGTTGACGCGTGACGAGCTGCGCAGGTAGTCGGTGCCGCTGCTGTCGTCGCGCTGGTCGGGCATCAGGGCGCTCAGCACGGCCAGGCTGCCGCGTGACTGGCCGAGCAGGAACACGTTCTCCGGATCGACGCCCAATTGCTGTGCGCGGCTGCGTGCCCATTGCACGGCGCGGACGATGTCGGTGTGCGGCAGGTCGAGCCGGGGCGGGATGGGTGGCTTGGTGGCGGCGAGCTGGCTGGCCACGGGGTGCCGGAACTCGATCGACATGAAGGCGAAGCCGGCCCTGGCCGCGGGAGCCACCAGGGCCTGAAGGCGCTCGGTGTCCAGCTGCTCACTTTGGCCGTTGGGATGAGCCCAGATCACCAGGGGCAGGGCCTGCGTCATCGGCGCCCGCTTCGGACGGTAGATGTCGAAGCGCTGGGTGAGCGTGACGTTGCGCCGGCTGTCCAGCGGGTCGGCCTCGCGCCACGACAGGCCCTGCGCATAGCAGAGGTTCTGCGCCA
>CBIHPZ010000684.1:0-2637 GCA_966211865.1 uncultured Aquabacterium sp. | reverse complement strand
TGAAGGCCGACCGCGGCTACGCGCCCAAGGTGCTGGCCATCACCGGCACCAACGGCAAGACCACGACCACGGCGATGACCGCGCTGCTGGTGGAGCGCACCGGCAAGCGCGTGGCCATGGCCGGCAACATCGGCCCGACCATGCTGGACACGCTGGCCGCGGCGCTGGACCTGGAGCCCGCGCCGACCGAGCCGGACGCGCCACCGACCGCGCCGGCCGAGGCCGATCCCGCCGAGGACGCGGAGCAGGGCGGCGAAGCGCCGTCCGCGCCGGTGCCGGCGGAGGCCCCGGCGCCGTCCGAACCGCAGGAGCCTGAAGAGCCGGCGGAGCCCGCAGCGATGCCCGCCGAGGCCGGCGACGCTGCGGCATCCCCGGAGGCCATGCAAACCGCCGACACGGCCGAAGTGGCCGCGTCCGCGGAGCCCGCTGAGCCCGCCGCCCCCGCCGACGACGACGCCCCGCTGCAGCTGGCCCCGCCGCCGCCCGCCGCGCCGGTGTTCGAACACCTGCCCGACGTGTGGGTGCTGGAGCTGTCCAGCTTCCAGCTCGACGGCGTGCAGGGCTTCGAGCCCAGCGCCGCCACGGTGCTGAACGTGACGCAGGACCACCTGGACTGGCACGGCACGATGCAGGCGTATGCCGCGGCCAAGGCCCGCATCTTCGGCACCACGCCCGATCCGAAGACCGTGCTGGTGATCAACCGCGACGACGTGGCGGTGGAAGCCATGATCCCCGCGCCGCAGGTCATCAAGGGTGCGCGCGGCCGGCCGGCCAAGAGCATCCACCGCAAGGTGATGCGCTTTGGCCTGGATGCGCCGCAGCGCCCCGGCGACTTCGGCCTGGTCATCGAGAACGGCATGGCCTGGCTGGTGCGCGCGATGGAAGCCGACGAAACCATCAAGCGCCGCAAGGGCGAGGAAGAAGAGATCCACCTGCAGCGCCTGATGCCGGCCGATGCGCTGCGCGTGCGCGGCCGCCACAACGCCTCGAACGCGCTGGCGGCGCTGGCACTGGCCACCGCCATCGGCTGCCCGCTGGCGCCGATGCTGCACGGCCTGCGCGAATACCGCGGCGAGCCGCACCGCGTGGAGCTGGTCGGCACGGTCGATGGCGTCGAGGCCTACGACGACAGCAAGGGCACCAACGTCGGCGCCACGGTGGCGGCCCTGGATGGCCTGGGCGCGGACAAGAACCCGGCCAAGCTGGTCGTCATCCTGGGCGGCGACGGCAAGGGCCAGGACTTCACGCCGCTGGCCGCTCCGATCGGGCGTCAGGCGCGCGCGGTGGCGCTGATCGGCCGCGATGCGGGCGTGATCGAAGCGGCGCTCGCCGACACGGGTGTTCCGATGCAGCGCCTGGACACGCTGGAAGCGGCGGTGAACTGGTGCTTCGAGCAGGCGCATGAAGGTGACGCCGTGTTGCTCAGCCCCGCCTGCGCCAGCCTGGACATGTTCCGCAACTACGCGCACCGCGCCGAGGTCTTCGTCGCGGCGGTGCGTGAACTGGCGGTGGAACGGGGAGAGGCGCTGTGAGCCGGATTGCCACCCTGTTCGGCTTTGAAGCCCTGCGCCGCCGCTTCGGTGCGCGCAAGGACACGCGCGACGGCGACGTGCCGATCCGCGACTGGTCCGGCGCCTCGGTGGCCGGGCAGCCGCCGCGCATCGCCAATTTCGACCAGACCCTGGTGCTGCTGGTCGTCGGCCTGCTGGCGCTGGGCCTGGTGATGGTCTATTCGGCCAGCATCGCGCTGCCGGACAACCCCAAGTTCACGCGCTATTCGCCCACCTATTTCCTCAGCCGCCACGTGCTGTTCATTGCCATTGCGCTGGTGGCGGCCTTGGCGACGGTGCAGGTGCCGGTCAGCGTGTGGGAAAAGCGCGCGCCCTGGCTCTTCGTCATTTCGCTGGTGCTGCTGGCGGTGGTGCTGCTGCCGCACGTGGGCAAGGGCGTGAATGGCGCGCGGCGCTGGATTCCGCTGGGCATCATGAGTTTCCAGCCCAGTGAATTGGCCAAGCTCGCGATGGCCATGTACGCCGCCAGCTACATGGTGCGCAAGATGGATGTGAAGGAGCGCTTCTTCCAGGCCGTGTGGCCGATGGCGGTGGCGCTGGCGGTGACGGGCGTGCTGCTGCTGGCCGAGCCGGACATGGGCGCCTTCGTCGTCATCGCGGCCATGGCGCTGGGCGTGCTGTTCCTGGGCGGCGTCAACGGCCGCATGTTCTTCCTGAGCTTCGCGGTGCTGCTGGGCGCCTTCGCGCTGATGATCGCCGCCAGCCCCTGGCGGCGCGAGCGCATCTTCGCCTTCCTGAATCCCTGGGACCCGGCCTATTCGCAGGGCAAGGGCTACCAGCTCACCCATTCGCTGATTGCCTTCGGCCGCGGTGAATTCATGGGCCAGGGCCTGGGCTCCAGCCTGGAGAAGCTGCATTACCTGCCCGAGGCGCACACCGACTTCCTGATGGCCGTGGTCGGCGAGGAACTGGGCTTCATCGGCGTGGCCATCGTCATCGTCGCCTTCTTCTGGCTCACCCGCCGCATCTTCGTCATCGGCCGCCAGGCCGTGCTGCTGGACCGCGTGTTCGCCGGCCTGATGGTGCAGGGCATCGGCGTGTGGTTCGGCGGCCAGGCGCTGATCAA
>CBIHPZ010000683.1:0-2637 GCA_966211865.1 uncultured Aquabacterium sp. | reverse complement strand
CGCGCCGCTCCCCGGCGGGCTGGCTCGAGCTGCGCGGCATCAGCCGCAACAACCTCGCCCAGCTCGACGCATCGTTCCCGCTGGGCGTGATGACCGCCGTCACCGGCGTCTCGGGCTCCGGCAAGTCCAGCCTGGTCAGCCAGGCGCTGGTCGAGCTGGTGGCCGCCGCCTTGGGCCACGAGCTGCCCGCCGCCGACGAAGAAGAGCCCGACGACGCCGCCACCGCGCTGCAGCGCACCGGCGGCCGCGTGGGCGACGGCATCGAGCGGCTGAAGCGCCTGGTGCGCGTGGACCAGAAGCCGATCGGCCGCACGCCGCGGTCCAACCTGGCCACCTACACCGGCCTGTTCGACCACGTGCGCAAGCTCTTCGCCGACACGCCGGCCGCGCGTTCCAGGCGTTATGACGCCGGGCGCTTCTCCTTCAACGTGGCCAAGGGCCGCTGCGAGACCTGCGAAGGCGAGGGCTTCGTCAGCGTGGAGCTGCTGTTCATGCCCAGCGTCTACGCGCCGTGCCCCGCCTGCCACGGCGCCCGCTACAACGAGCGCACGCTGGAAGTGCGCTGGCGCGAACGGAACGTCGCCGAGGTGCTGGGCATGACGGTGGACGAGGCCGCCGCCTTCTTTGCCGACCAGCCGCCGCTGCAGCGCCCCCTGAACCTGCTGCAGCGCATCGGCCTGGGCTACCTGCGCCTGGGCCAGCCGGCCACCGAGCTGTCCGGCGGCGAGGCGCAGCGCATCAAGCTGGCCACCGAGCTGCAGCGCACCCAGCGCGGCGACAGCTTGTACGTGCTGGACGAGCCCACCACCGGCCTGCACCCCTCGGACGCGGACCGCCTGCTGGCGCAGCTGCGCACGCTGGTGGAGGCCGGCAACACGGTGGTGCTGGTGGAACACGACATGCGCGTGGTGGCGGCCTGTGACTGGGTGATCGACCTCGGGCCCGGCGCCGGCGCCGAAGGTGGGCGCATCGTCGCCGCGGGGCCGCCGGAGGCGGTGGCCGCCAGCGCGCACAGCCGCACCGCGCCTTACCTGCGCGAGGCGCTGGCGCGCTGAAGGGGTTCGACCGTGACCGACCGCCGCACGTCCGCCTTCAGCACCCGCTTCATGTAGGCCAGCGCCTGGGCCTTGGCCTCGGCCGTCTCGGCGGCCGTGCAGTCCGAAGGAACGACCACTTCATAACCCCGCAAGACAGCGTCCATGGCGCTGAGCTGCACGCAGATGTCGGCCGCCAGCCCGCCGATCACGAGGCGTTTCGCATGCACCTGCGTCAGCACCAGGTCCAGCGGCGTGGCGTAGAAGGCCGAGTGGCGCGGCTTCAGCATCACCAGGTCGGGTGGCTGCGGCGCCAGCAACTGCGCCATCTGCGCCGCCACGCCGCCACGCGACAGGCAGTGCTCGAAGGTCTGCCGGAAATCGCTGCGCCACTGGCCGTAGTTGTCGTTGGCGTAGATGGTCAGCACCCGCTGCTCGGCCAGCCGTTCCTTCAAGCGTGCCAGCGCGCGCGCCGCCTGCCAGGCGGCCGGGGCCAGTGCACCGGCCTCCGGAAACTCCAGCGGGTTGATCACGTCCACCACCAGCAGCACCGTGGGGCTGCGCGGCAGCGTGCCCTGGTCGCCGGTGTCGGCCTTGGGGCGGCGGGGGGCGCGGACTTTCAGGGGTGTGGGTGAGGCGGGCATCGCGCGGTGGCGGCAGCAAGGCCACCGTGTGGCGGCAAGCGACGTACCCGCCGACCTGCCGCGCGCGGCGCAGACGGCCTGCGGATGAGGCCAGGCCGCGCCCGGCTTCAGGTCCGCGTGATCGACACCCCGCCATCCACCAGCATCGCCGTGCCGGTGACGAAGGCCGAATCGTCCGACGCCAGGTACAGCGCCGCGCGTGCGATTTCCTGGGGCTTGCCCACGCGCTTGAGCGCGTGCAGGCCGGCGGTTCGCTCCTGGGCTTCGGAGGTGTTGTTCTTCTCGCGGAACATCGCCGTGTCGGTCGCGCCCGGCAGCAGCGCGTTCACGCGCACGCCGCGCGGGCCGAATTCCGAGGCCAGCGATTGCGTCAGGCCGATGAGTCCCGACTTGCTGGCGGCATACGCGGCCACGCCGGGGAAGGCGGCCGTGTGGCCGACGAAGGTGGAGGTGAAGATCACCGAGCCGCGGCCGTGCTTCAGCATCTGCGCGATCTGGTGCTTGGCGCCCAGGAAGGCGCCGGTGAGGTTGACGGCCAGCGCGTCGTTGAAGCCGGCTTCCGACACCTCGGTGCCGGCCGCGATCTCGCCCAGGGTGCCGGCGTTGTTGAAGGCGATGTCCAGCCGGCCGTGGCGCTGCACGGCGAGTGCGACGAGCGCCTTGGCATAGTCCTCGGACCGCACGTCGCCCGCCAGCGCCACCGCGTCCGCGCCGGTGGCGCGGATGCTGGCGGCCACGTCTTCCAGCTCGGCCTGGCGCCGCGCGCCGATGACCAGGCGCGCGCCTTCGGCGGCGAAGAGTTCGGCGGCGGCGCGGCCGATGCCCGAGCTGGCGCCGGTGATGATGGCAACTTGTCCTTCGAGGCGTCCCATGAATGATCTCCAAAGTGGGTGGATGGGTGGGTGAATGGACGCCATGGTGGCCGGCGCGGCGCGTTCGCACTAGAGTGCAGATCGTGG
>CBIHPZ010000682.1:0-2663 GCA_966211865.1 uncultured Aquabacterium sp. | reverse complement strand
TGCTCCAGCGCCACCACGTCGTCCACGTTGGGATAACGCGGCAACAGCTCGGCCTTGATGCGCTGCACCGCGAATTCGGTGACGCCGGCCACGCACTGCACCGTCTGCGTGATGGCCAGGATGTTGCGCGTGCCCACCGAGCCGTCGGCATTGCGGTAGCCCTCGAAGGTGTAGCCCTCCAGCGGCGGCAGCGGACCGGGTTTCACGTTGGCGATGGGCAGGCCGTCCAGGCCGCGCGCCTCGGGCATCTTCAGCAGGCGCTCGTGCACCCAGCTGCCGGCCGGAATGTCCTTCAGTGCAAAGCCGATGGGAATGCCATAACGCAGGATGGGCGCGTCCGCCGGGATGTCCACCAGCGCCACCTTGTGGCCCTGCGGCACGCGGTCCACCAGCGCCAGGCCGCCCGTCAGCACGGTGCCTTCCGGCAGGCCGCCGTCGTTGGCGACGATGGCGACGTTGTCGCATTCGTTCATGCGGATGGTCAGCGGGGACATCACGACTCCAGCGCAAATTCAAGAATGGTTCACCGACAAGGCCCGGTGGCCATCGGGGCCGCCGCAGCCCACAGGCCTCGCATGAGCCGCGCGGCCACAGGATCCGCAGGACCCGATCAGCCCGGCCCCTTGGGTTGGCCGAGCCGCGAGGGCCCCGCCGAGACGATCAGTCCGCGGTGATCTTGCCCACCTCGATCACCTTCTTCCAGCGCGCGAATTCCGCGGCCTGGAAGGCGGTGAACTGCTCCGGCGTGTTGCCGACGATCTCGAAACCCAGCTCCAGCAGCTTGGGCTTCACCGCGGGGTCGTTCAGGCCGGCCACCAAGCCGTCGTGCAGCTTGGCCTTGATGTCCGCCGGCAGGCCTTTGGGCGCGGCAAAGGCCTGCCATGAATAGACCGTGACGCCCTTGTAGCCCAGCTCTTCCATCGTCGGCACGTCCGGCAACAGCGGCGAGCGCTTGCTGCTGGTGATGGCCAGCGCGCGCAGCTTGCCGCCCTTGATGCTGGGCAGGCCCGTGTTGATGTTCATGAAGGTGGCATCGACCTGGCCGGCGATCAGGTCGGACATGGCCGGTGCGCCGCCCTTGTAGGGCACGTGCGTGGCCTTGGTGCCCGTCTCCTGCCACATCAGCTCGGCCGTCAGGTGATCCGACGTGCCATTGCCGGCGGAGGCGAAGGTCACCTTCTCCGGATTCGCCTTCATGAACTTCAGCAGGTCGGCGTAGGTCTTGTGGGGCGAATTGGCCGGCACCGCCAGCACGTTGGGCGCCTGCACCGCGACGGTGATGTAGTCGAAGTCCTTCAGCGGGTCGTAGGCCAGGTTCTTGATCAGGTGCGGGCCGATGACGAAGGGGCCCAGCGACGAGACGAAGAGGGTGTAGCCGTCCGGCGCGGCGCGCCTGGCCTGGCCCGCGCCCACGGTGCCGCCGGCGCCGGCCTTGTTGTCGACGATGAAGCTCTGGCCCAGCTTTTCCTGCAGCTTGGTGCCCAGCGTGCGGGCGATGAGGTCGGTGGAGCCGCCGGGCGGGAACGGCACCAGCAGGGTCACGGGCTTGCTGGGCCAGGCTTGTGCGTGGGCGCCGGCCGAGGCGGCCAGCGTGAGGGCGATCGAGGCAATCAGGCGCTTCATCGGTTTGTCTCCTGGAATGGACCGGGCAATGCGGTCAATGGCGGCGGTGTGGTGACCGGGAATGGAATGCGAATGGGACGGGCACTGCGCGATTGCAATGGCCGTGCAGGCGGCAGCTGAGAGCAAAGCGCGGACAGTGGCTCAGCGCTGCTGGCGGAACTCGGCCACTTCGCGCGTCCAGGCACGGGCCTGTTCGCTCAGGCTCACGCCCAGGCCGGGGCGGGTGGGCACCAGCATGCGGCCACTTTGGATCTCCAGCCGCTCGTTGAACAGCGGCTCCAGCCAGTCGAAATGCTCCACCCACGGCTCGGTGGGATAGGCCGCGGCCAGGTGCACGTGCAGTTCCATCGCGAAATGCGGGCCCAGCATCAGCCCGGCCTGCTCCGCCTGCGCAGCGATCTTCAGGAAGGGCGTGATGCCGCCGACGCGCGGCGCATCGGGCATCAGGTAATCGGCCGCGCGGTGGCGGATCAATTCGCCGTGCTCCAGCGCGCTGGTCAGCATCTCGCCGGTGGCGATGGGCGTGTCGAACTGCGCGGCCAGGGCGGCATGGCCTTCGTGGTCGTAGGCGTCCAGCGGCTCCTCGATCCACACCAGGTTGAAGGACTCGAAGATCCGGCACATGCGCTGCGCCGTGGGACGATCCCATTGCTGGTTAGCGTCCACCATGATCGGCACGTGGTCCCCCAGGTGCTGGCGCACGGCTTCCACGCGGCGGACGTCCAGCGCGCGGTCGGGCTGGCCCACCTTCAGCTTGATGCCGCCGATGCCGCGTTCGATCGATGCAGCGGCATTCACCAGCAGTTGCTCCAGCGGCGTGTGCAGGAAGCCGCCTGAGGTGTTGTAGCAAGCGACGGAATCGCGGTACGAGCCCAGCAGCTTGGCCAGCGACAGGCCGGCGCGCCTGGCCTTCAGGTCGTACAGCGCCACGTCGAACGCGCCGATGGCCTGCGTGGACAGCCCGCTGCGGCCCACCGAAGCGCCGGCCCAGCACAGCTTGTTCCACAGCCTGGCGATGTCGCTGGGGTCCTCGCCCAGCA
>CBIHPZ010000681.1:0-2671 GCA_966211865.1 uncultured Aquabacterium sp. | reverse complement strand
TCCTGCACCAGCGCAGGACGGTCGAGCGCCAGTGACTCGGGCAGGTCGATCCACAGGCGCGTGGCCGCCTGCGGCGAAGCCTCCAGCCGGCGCGACACCGCGGCCATGAAGTCGCTGACGCCGAGCGACTGCGCCGAGACGTTGACGCAGCGCGCGCGGCCGTCGCTGTCGATGGCCTGCAGCGCCAGCTCGATCGCGCGCTCGTCGATGGCCGCGGACAGCCGCGCCCGCGCCGCCTGCGGCAGCCAGCGCGAGGCCGGCTCGAAGGCGCCACCCGGCTCGATCTGCACGCGCAGCGGGCAGTCCAGGTGCAGCACGCGGCCATCCGCCGTGCACACCGGGAACTCGGCCAGCATCACCCGGCCCTGCTCCAGCGCCAGCGCCAGGCGCTGCTGCCACATGGCTTCGCCGTAGGGCGTCAGCTCGTGTGAATCGCTGACGCACACCGACGTGAAGGGCCGCTGCGCCTCGGCACGGCACAGTGCCTCGTCGGCCAGCGCCAGCGCCTGCTGCACGGTGCAGGGGCCATGCAGTTCCACCGCGCCGGCGCACACGGCGGAAGCGCCGTCGAGCGTCACCAGCGGCATGCGCAGCGAGCGAACCAGCGTGGCGGCGGTCTCGTCGGCCATCGCGCCCACCGGCAGCAGCAGCGCAAAGTCGGATCCATTGAGGCGGCCGGCGAAACAGCCGTCGGAACGGTGCGGGTAGCTCAGCAAGGTCTGGCCGATGGTGCGCAGCACCTGGTCCGCACCGGCATGGCCGATGCGGCGGTTCATGCCCGTCAGGTCCGCCAGGCGCAGCAGCAGCAGGCCGCAGTGGGCGCTGGCGTGCTCGCCGGTCAGCACCTGTTCCAGGCGGGCCATGAAGTGGCGGCGCTGCAGCACGCCCGTCAGCGCGTCCAGGTGGGCCTGCTGCCGCAGGCGTTCCAGGTCGGCCGCGGTGGCTTCGTACATCGCCTGCACCCGGTCGGCCAGGCGGTTCATGCTCTCGGCCAGCGGCCGCAGCTCGGGCACGTCGGGCGGCTCGGCACGGCTGCAGCGGCCGTCGCGGAAAGCGTCGGCCTGCGCCACGGCCTGCGCCAGCACGCGGCGCAGGCGGGTGGCCGCCGACGCAGCGACGAGCATCACCACGCCGCCCAGCATCGCCAGCGCCAGCGCGCTCTGCCACAGGCCGCGCCACAGCGCATCCGCCGCATCACCGCCCTGGGCAGAGACCACCACCGAGCCGGCGGGCTGCCCATCGGCCAGGCGCACGGGCGCGCTGCCCTGCGGCGCCTGCAGGTCGAGCAGGGCCGTGTAGAAATCCGGGGCGGCAGCGGGCTGGATGTCCGCGCGCTGCTGCCACAGCACCCGGCCTTCGGCATTGCGCAACTGCACCAGCTGCAGGCGCGCGGCGGCGGCGTGGCTGGCCAGCCAGGCGTCGCGCTGCTCGGGGGTGCGCGCGGGCTCGCTGCCGAGGCCCAGCGCCAGCCAGGCGGCGCTTTCGCGGTTGTGGCGTGCGAGCTGCTGGACCAGCGCTTCGCGCGCGGCCCACTGCTGCACCAGCAACGCGTTCAGCAGGCAGACCGCGACGACGATGAACACCACCCACTGCAGGCGGGTGTGCAGGGGCCGCGCTTCGGGCTGGGCGGCCGCGTCGGCGGAAGGCGCGGCAGCCGAACCACCGGCTTCGCGTGGGTCGGAAGGGTGGACGGCGGCGGGGTCGAGGGCGATGGGCATGGCAAGCGGTCGCGCGCACAAAGGACGCGCCTCACTCGCTTGTCGGCCAGCCGCTCACTGCACTTGAGGCGGACCCGGTCCTGCCTCACCACGCCGCCCCGCCAATGCGGCCATATGTTGCGATTTGTGGCGATATCGCGCATCCGGCGCGGGGCCGGATGCGCGTTCAGCCACGCATCACTTCTTCTGCGGCGGCAGGTCGGTGCAGCTGCCGTGGGCCACTTCGGCCGCCATGCCGATGCTTTCGCCGAGCGTCGGGTGCGGGTGGATGGTCTTGCCGATGTCCACCTCGTCCGCGCCCATCTCGATCGCCAGTGCCACCTCGCCGATCATGTCGCCGGCGTGCGTGCCGACGATGCCGCCGCCGAGGATGCGGTGGCTCTCCGCGTCGAACAGCAGCTTGGTGAAGCCTTCGTCACGGGTGTTGGCGATGGCGCGGCCCGAGGCCGTCCACGGGAACAGGCCCTTCTTCACCTTGATGCCACGCGCCTTGGCCTCGTCCTCGGTCAGGCCGACCCAGGCCACTTCCGGATCGGTGTAGGCCACGCTCGGGATCACGCGGGCGTCGAACTGCGCCTTGCTGTCGCCGGACGCCACCTCGGCCGCCACGTGCGCCTCGTGCACCGCCTTGTGCGCCAGCATCGGCTGGCCGACGATGTCGCCAATGGCGAAGATGTGCGGCACGTTGGTGCGCATCTGCACGTCCACCGGGATGAAGCCGCGGTCGCCGACGATGACGCCGGCCTTCTCGGCGCCGATCTTCTTGCCGTTGGGCACGCGGCCGACGGCCTGCAGCACCAGGTCGTAGAGGCCTTCGGACTTGGTGGCACCGTCCACGCTCTCGAACTGCACCTTGATGCCGTCCTTCGTCGCCTCGGCACCGACGGTCTTGGTCTTGAGCCAGATGTTGTCGAAGCGCGGCGCGTTCATCTTCTGCCACACCTTGACCAGGT
>CBIHPZ010000680.1:0-2679 GCA_966211865.1 uncultured Aquabacterium sp. | reverse complement strand
TTGGGTCGAAGTTCGATCTTGTCAGGCCAAATTCGGCCACCTAGCATGGGTTTCAGACGGGCCGCGTCCGCGCATGGAGTGGGCGCCGGCGCCGCGAGGAGACAAGCCCCGTGCGTTGGAAAGACCTTCGACCCAGCGAGATCACGCTGCTGGACCATGTGTTCTGGTCCAGCGCCACCTCGCGCGAGGCGCTGGCCAGCCACACCGCGTTTTCCAAGAGCCGGGCCAATGCGGCGGTGGCCGGCCTGCTGGAACAAGGCGTGCTGGAAGCCACCGGCGAGCAGGTGGCCACCGGTGGCCGCCGCGCCGGCACGCTGCGCGTGAGCCATGAACTGGGCGTGCTGGTGGCCGTGGCACTGGGCGCCACCGGGCTGGAGGTGGGGGTGCTGGCACCGGACCTGAGCGTGCGCGCCCACCACAGCGAGCCGGCGGACGTGCGCGACGGCCCCGCGGCCGTGCTGTCCCGCGTGCGGGCGCTGATGAAGTCGCTGCTGAAGCAGGCCGGCGTGCGGCCGGCGGACGTCATCGCCATCGGCCTGGGCGTGCCCGGGCCGGTGGACTTCGCCTCGGGCCAATTGGTGAACCCGCCGCTGATGCCGGAATGGGACGCCTACGCCATCCGCGACGACCTGCGCGCGGACATCGACGTGCCGGTCTTCGTCGACAACGACGTGAACGTGATGGCCCTGGGCGAGCTGTGGCGCATGCAGCGCGGGCTGCAGAACTTCCTCGTCATCAAGGTCGGCACCGGCATCGGCTGCGGCATCGTCTGCCACGGCGTGGTGTACCGCGGCGCCAATGGTTCGGCGGGCGACGTGGGCCACATCTGCGTCGACCCGCAGGGCCCGCGCTGCCACTGCGGCAACGTGGGCTGCGTGGAGACCATGGCCGCCGGCCCGGCCATCGCCCGCGCCGCGACCGAGGCCGCGCTGGCCGGCCAGAGCGCGCTGCTGAAGGAGCGCCTGGACGCGCAGGGCGCGCTGAAGCTGGCCGACGTGGCGATGGCCAGCCGCGCCGGCGACGGGGCCGCCACCGCCATCGTGCAGCGCGCGGGCGCGCTGATCGGGCAGATGCTGGCCTCGGTCGTCAACTTCTACAACCCGTCGCACATCTTCATCGGCGGCAGCGTGCAGAAGATCGGCCCGCTGTTCCTGGCCGCGGTGCGGCAGAGCGTCTATCACCGCTCGCTGGCGCTGTCGACGCGGCAGCTGGACATCCAGTACACGCCGCTGGGCGACCGGGCCGGGCTGATCGGCGCCGGCGTGCTGGCGATGCAGGAAAGCCTGCGGCCGGTGCCGGCGGCGAGGTCGTCATGAACGGCCGGCCGTCGCCCCGCGTCGCCGTACCGGACCGTGCGCATGCAGGTGTCGGCACGGGTGCCGGGACGCTCACTTTCGACGGCATCACCAAGCGCTTCGGCCCCGTGCAGGTGCTGCACGGCGTCAGCTTCGACCTGCCGCCCGGCCGCATCGTCGGGCTGCTGGGCGAGAACGGCGCCGGCAAATCCACGCTGATGAAGATCGCCGCCGGCCAGGAGCAGCCCAGCGGCGGCGAGCTGCGGCTGGACGGCCGGCCGCTTCGGCTGGCCGACTCGCGCGAGGCGGAGCGCCACGGCATCGTGCTGATCCACCAGGAATTCAACCTGGCCGAGGACCTGACGGTGGCGCAGAACATCTTCCTGGGCCACGAGCTGCGCCGCGGCTGGTGGCTGGACGACCGCGCCATGCGCGCCGCCGCCGCGCGCGTGCTGGCGCAGGTGGGGCTGAACGTGGACCCCGACACGCCGGTGCGGCGCTTGATCGTGGCCGAGAAGCAGCTGGTGGAGATCGCGAAGGCGCTGTCGCGCGAGGTGCGGATCCTGATCATGGACGAGCCCACCGCCACGCTGACCCCCGGCGAGACCGAACGCCTCTTCGGCCTGATGCGGCAGTTGAAGGCGCAGGGCGCCACCATCGTCTTCATCTCGCACAAGCTGGACGAGGTGGAACGCATCACCGACGAGGTGCTGGTGATGCGCGACGGCCGCTTCGTGGCACGTGAACCTAGCGCCTCATTGACGCGGCAGCAGATGGCGCGGCTGATGGTGGGGCGCGAACTGTCCGACCTGTACCCACCGCTGCCGCCGGCCCCGGCGGCGGACCTGCCCCCGGTGCTGGAGGTGCAGGGCCTGAACGTGCCGGGCTGGGCCGAGGACGTGGGATTCGAGCTGCGCCCGGGCGAGATCCTGGGCTTCGCGGGCCTGGTCGGCGCCGGCCGCACCGAGCTGTTCGAAGGCCTGCTGGGCCTGCGCCCGGCGCAGGCGGCGCGGGTGGCCATCAACGGCCAGCCGGTGGCGCTGAAGAGCCCGCGCCAGGCCGCCGACCTCGGCCTCACCTACCTCAGCGAGGACCGCAAGGGCAAGGGCCTGCACGTGCACTTCGGCCTGGCCGAGAACCTGACCCTGATGGACCTGCCGCGCCACGCCCGGCCCTGGCTGCACCCGGCCGCCGAACGGGCCGCGCTGCGCGCCGCGGTGGACGAGTACGGCATCCGCGCCGCGTCGCTGGCTGTGCCCGCCTCGGCCCTGTCCGGCGGCAACCAGCAGAAGCTGGCCTTCGCCAAGGTGCTGCAGCCGCGGCCGCGCGTGGTGGTGCTGGACGAGCCCACCCGCGGCGTGGACGTCGGCGCCAAGCGCGACCT
>CBIHPZ010000679.1:0-2683 GCA_966211865.1 uncultured Aquabacterium sp. | reverse complement strand
GCCGCCGTCTCCGCATCCGGCTCGCCGTCGTGCTGTGCCGGCCGGTACTTCATCTGGAAAGCCGCGATCACGCGCCGGGTCTGCTGGTCGAGCTGGCCGTGCTCGGGCACGTTGAAGCCCAGGCGCGCCAGGGCCGCCTGGAACCAGGCCACCGTGGGCAGCTGCGCTTCGTGCGCGGCCTGCGCGGCACGCACCTTGGCTGCGTCGGGCCAGGCCACCAGGCCTTCGGCCGCCAGGCGCTGCCACGGGAATTGCGGGCCGGGATCCAGGCGGCGCTGCGGCGCGATGTCGCTGTGGCCCAGCACGCGCTCGGGTCGGATCTGGTGGCGCCGGGTGATGTCCTTGACCAGCGCCACCACCAGGTCGATCTGTTCGGGCGGGAAGGGCGCGAAGGCCAGGCTGCCGTCCGGCTGCCGCACCGGGCCCCGGTTCACGATCTCGATGCCGATGGAGCTGGAATTGAGCATCGTGTGGCCGCCCCAGCTGCTGTCGCCGGCATGCCAGGCGCGGCGGTTCTCGTCGACCAGGCGGTAGATGCGCGGCGGGCTCTCGTCGCTGACCAGGTAGTGCGCCGAGACGTCCTGCTGCGTCAGGATGCGCACCGAGCTGGCGAAGTCTTCCGCGGTGAAGTGCAGCACCAGGAACTGCACGCGGCTGTTCTGGCCCTGCGCGGTGTAGGTGGTGCTGTCCACCCGCGGGCCGGTCGGTGCCCATGCGCAGCCGCCGCCCAGGCCCGCGAGCAGGGCGCATGGCAGCAGGCACACGGATCGCCGGTTCATCGCCGCAGGCACGCCCAAGTCTGCACGCTCGTCTAACACGCTATTGGCGCGCGCAACCAGGCACCGGCGCGCGCACCAGCCGGTCGAACAGCCGGTCCAGCGCCGCATCCAGGTCCACGCAGCGCCCGCTGTGCACCGGCGACACCTGCACGCTGGTGCTGCGCGGCGCCACCAGCCAGTCGAAGCGGGCGCGCACGGCCAGCTGGCCGATCGGGCCGCTGCCGGCGCCGCCGGCGCAGATGGTGGGAATGGCCGACAGCGCCGCGCCGAAGGCCTCGGCATCGGCGTCCGGGTCCAGCAGGCGCAGCCGGGCCTCGTCCAGGCCGATGCGCGCCTTCAGGAAGCCGCGCGTGGCGCAGGCCAGGATCACCCCGGCGTTGATGAACTCGCCGCGCTCGATTCGTGGCACCACGCGCACGATGGCGTAGTCATAGGTGCAGAGATCGGGCACGGACGGCTTCCTCGACGAAGGGGCGCGGCGGCTGCAGCCGCGAGACGAAATAGCGCACGTAGGCCTCGCGCTGGGCCTGGGCCGAAGCGAACTGGGCGTCGGGCTCCAGCCAGTCGTCGGGCACCCGCTCGACGATCGCTGCGACGATGTCCGCAGACAGCCGCGCGCTGAACGCGGCATCCACCTCCGCCAGCTGGCTGGCCGCCGGCAGCAGCACGTGGTCCTTGATCATCGGGAACCGGCTGCTGCTGCGCTCCAGGTAGCCCTCCCACTGGTGGTGGAAGATCAGCGCCGCGCCATGGTCGATGAGCCACAGGCGGCGGTGCCACATCAGCAGGTTGGTGTTGCGCGGCGTGCGGTCGACGTTGGAGACGAACGCGTCGTGCCAGACGATGGCCGAGGCCAGCGCGGCATCGGGCATGTGCACCAGCGGGTCGAAGGCGACCGCGCCGGGCAGGTAGTCCAGCGCCAGGTTCAGGCCGGCGCTGGCCTTGATCAGGTCCTGGATCTCGGGATCGGGCTCGGTGCGCGCCAGCTCGGGGTCCAGCTGCATGAACACGATCTCGGGCACGGCCAGGCCCAGCGCGCGGGCCAGTTCGCCGGCGACCAGCTCGGCCACCAGCGCCTTGCGGCCCTGGCCGGCGCCGCGGAACTTCAGCACGTACAGGCCCTCGTCGTCCGCCTCCACCAGCGCGGGCAAGGAACCCCCTTCACGCAGCGGCGTGACGTAGCGGGTGGCGTTCACGGTTCTCATCGCCGCGTAGTGTCGCGCCTGTGGGCCGCGCCAGGGCGCGCGCGCCGCGCCGCAGGAGGCGGCTGGCATCAAAGGCGTGGCTGCCGGCAGGGCTGGGCGCCATCGTCCTACACCGCGAGGGGGACGGTGGTGTCCAGAATCGCCTGAAGCGGAGGTCCACCATGGCGACGACGATGCTCAGACACGCTTGTCCAAGGCTTGTGCAGCTCATGCTGGCGGCCCTGCTCATCCCAGCCGCATCGGCCGCGCCGCCCGCCGCCGACGAGGCGGCCGCCAAGCCCACGCGCCCGCCACCGCGCCTGCTGTCACCGGAAGAGAAACGCCTGTCCGCCGTCGAGCCTGGGCAGTTGCGTCCCGCGCAACGGCCGGTGCCGCAGGTTCGCATTCCGCTTGGCCCGCGCGCCGCGGCCGATGGCACCCGGCCTGAACGACCGGAGGGCATCAAGCCGCTTCGGCGTGGACCCGTTCCGGCGGCCTCGGCCACCGGCCGCATCGACGACGACGCTGCCCGCTGCGAAGCGCAGACGAGCGAAGAGGCGGCCCGGGCCTGCCGGCTCCTCAACGAAGGCCGCAAGCGAAAGGCCGGCTGACGGCAGGGTGGCATGGCCTGCACGCCGGGCGCGCTTGGCACGAGCGCGCCTCAGCAGTCCTACTTCACATTGCACGTGGAGATGTCTTTACATGCGCTGCACACAGTGA
>CBIHPZ010000678.1:0-2687 GCA_966211865.1 uncultured Aquabacterium sp. | reverse complement strand
GGCAGGCCGATGCGCAGGTTGGCCGGTGCCGAAGGCAGGTCGCTGGCGGCCATCGACAGGTCCACCAGGGCACCATGCGCGTCGCGTGGCTTGCCGGCCTTGCGTCCCTCCTCCACTTTCATGATGGCGCCGAAGTGCGTGGGGCCGTAGGAGATCTCGCGCGCGAACGCGAGCTGGGCCGATTCGCTGGTGGCGAACGAGATGAAGGCCTCGGCCTGCGCGCGGCGCGGCGAGCCCTTCACGATGGTCCAGTAGTCGAACTCGTAGATCGCGTCGTTCCACACGATGCCCAGGTTCGCGCCCTTGGCCGCGGCCACCGCCACGCGGCCGTTGAAGGCGCTGGCCATGGCCACCTCACCCGACGCCAGCCACTGCACCGGCTGCGCGCCGGCGTCCCACCAGCGCACGTGGGGCAGCAGGGTTTGCAGCTTGGCCCAGGCGCGCTCCTGGCCGGCCGGCGTGGCGAGCAGGCCATACACCTCGCGCCGGCCCACGCCGTCGGCCATCAGCGCGATTTCCAGGTTGTAGCGTGCGCCCTTGCGCAGCGCGCGCTTGCCGGGAAACTTGGCGACGTTGAAGAAGTCGGCCCAGTTCTTCGGCGCTTCCTTGAGCTTGCCGCTGTCGTAGGCCAGCACGGTGGACCACACGAAGGCGCCGACGCCGCAGTCCTGCAAGGTGCCGGGGATCAGCATGCCGGCGGAAGCGACGGCCGTGCGCTCGATGCGTTCGAAGAGTCCCGCGGCACAGCCCAGCGCGAGGTCGGTCGATTCGACCTCCACCACGTCCCAGCCGGGCTTGCCGCCGGCCGCCAAGCCCTTCAGCGGCGCCAGGTCGCCGGTGTATTCCACGGCCGAGACCGCCACGCCATGGCGTTCGGAGAACGGCTTCATGAAGGCGACCGATTGCGCCTGCCCGTTCGCGCCGCCGAAGTTCGCGACCACCAGCGGTGCGGGGGCTTGCGCCTGCACCTGGAAAGCCGCTGCCGTCAGAAGAAGACCGAGAGCCCAACGCATGTCGTTTACCCACTTTTCTTGCCGGCAGGACACCGCCCCGCGGGCACCCGGCCCGCGGTTGATTCGCACGAAGGAGGAATCAGCGCCGGCGGCTGCGCAACCACTCGAGCGCCAGCATCAGCCCGGTGGTGAAGATCGTCAGCAGCGTGGCCACGGCGGCGATGGTGGGATTGATGTTCTCGCGGATGCCGTTGAACATCTGCCGTGGCAGCGTGACCTGTTCAGGCCCCGCGATGAAGAGCGTGACCACCACCTCGTCGAACGAGGTGGCGAACGCGAACAGGGCGCCCGAAATGACGCCGGGCGCGATGACCGGCAGGGTGACGCGGAAGAAGGTTTCCAGCGGCGTGGCGCCCAGGCTGAGCGAGGCACGCACCAGGTTGTTGTTGAAGCCCTGCAAGGTGGCCAGCACCGTCGTCACGACGAAGGGCGCGCCCAGGGCGGCGTGCACGACGATGAGCCCGATGTAGGTGTCCGACAGGCCGATGCGCGCGAAGAACAGGTAGCAGGCCACGCCGACGACGACGATGGGCACCACCATCGGCGCGATCAGGATGCTCATCAACAGGCCCTTGCCGGGAAAGTTGACGCGCGCCAGGCCCACCGCCGTCATGGTGCCCAGCACGGTGGCGATCAAGGTGGCGGCGGGCGCCACGATGAAGCTGTTCTTCGCCGCGCGCGCCCATTCCGGCGCGCTGAAGAGCGTCTCGTACCACTGCATCGACCAGCCCGGCATCGGGTAGGCCAGGAAGGAACTGGCCGAGAACGACAGCGGGATGATGACCAGGATGGGCAGCAGCAGGAACAGCAGCAGCAGCACGGCGAAGAGCCGCAGGCCCCACCAGCCGGCCTTGTCGAGCGCGGTGTAGTACGCGGGGAAGCGGGGGAAGGCGAGTTGCATGGCGCGGTCCAGGTGCGGGTCGAGGCGCAGGTCGGGGTGCAGGTCCAGGTGCAGGTCGAGGGGCAGACCCAGGTTCAGCCCAGGCTCAGTTCGGCCTTGACGATGCGGCGGTACACGCCGTACAGCAGCAGCGTGGCCACCAGCAGCACGGTGCCCAGCGCGCAGGCCATGCCCCAGTTGATGTCCACGTTGGTGTACTGGGCGATGTAGTAACTCAGCATCTGATCGTCCGCGCCGCCCAGCAGCGCCGGCGTCACGTAGTAGCCGATGCTGAGGATGAAGACCAGCAGGCTGCCGGCGCCGACGCCCGGCCAGGTCTGCGGCACATACACCTTGAAAAACGCGGCCAGCGGCGAGCTGCCCAGCGACACCGCGGCGCGCAGGTAGGTGCCGGGCACCGACTTCATCACGCTGTACAGCGGCAGGATCATGAAGGGCAGCAGGATGTGCACCATGGCGATGACCACGCCGATGCGGTTGAACAGCAAGGTGGCCGGCTCGTTCAGGATGGACAGCGCCATCAGCGACTTGTTCACCAGCCCCTCGCGCTGCAGCAGCACGATCCACGCCGCCACGCGCACCAGGATGGAGGTCCAGAACGGCACCAGCACCAGGATCATCAGCATGTTGGCGCGGCCGGCCGGCAGGGTGGACAGCCAGTACGCCAGCGGGTAGGCCAGCAGCAGGCAGCACACGGTCACCACCAGGCTGATCTCGAAGGTGCGCAGCAGGATGCGGCCGAACACGCGCTGCTCGGGCTCCACCTGCGCCAG
>CBIHPZ010000677.1:0-2690 GCA_966211865.1 uncultured Aquabacterium sp. | reverse complement strand
TGTAGCTGTTCCACGCGCTCGCCGCGCGGCCGGCGTCGACGAACACCGCGCCCCACACCGCAGGCAGCGAGGGCGCGATGGGCCGCGCCAGCTCGACGCTGCCGGTCAGCAGCACGTCGCCGCCGATGATGCGGCCGTTGCGTTCGGGCGCCAGCTCCCGGTAGCCGTAGCCGCGCACCGATTCATCCCCGCCGGCGCGGAAGCCCAGCGCGTCGGGCACCAGCACCGCGTCGCGCTTGATGACCTGGCCGGCTTCGATGCGGGCGCTGCCGTACCAGTTGGTACCGATCGGCAGATAGCCGGTCATGCGGGTGTAGACGCGCCCGAAGGGCCCGCGATCGCCGGCGTTGCTGTGCGCCAGGCCGCCGCCCAGCTGCAGCGAGGCGGCGTAGCCGCGCGTGGGCAGCAGCACGCTGTCGAGCCGGCGCAGCAGCCAGTGGACGTTGGCGCTGTAGGCCCAGGCATCGATGACCGGGCCGTCCACCAGTTCCTGGCGCGAGCGCAGCACCTCGCCGAAATACAGGCGTTCGATGCGAGGCGTGTCGGTGGTGCGGCCCAGGCGCAGGCGCTGGGTGAGCACGATGTCCTGGTCGCCCCTCAGTCGTTCGAACTGCGCGCCCAGCAGGTTGCGGTAGAAGCCTTCGCCGGGATGGGTCTGGAAGTCGCCGTTCCAGCGCTGCAGGTCGCGGCCCCATTCCAGCTTGTTGTAGGCCGTGAGGCCCCAGCCGAAGGGCCGGCGGTGCGTGTGTTCCAGCGACGCGCGCGGCCCGGCGGTGGTGCTGTAGCCGAGGCCCGCGGTGGCCTGCTGCAGTGGCAGTTCCTTCAGGCGCACGGTGATGGCGGTTCCCTCGGCCATCGTCGGGTCGGGCTCGAAGGTGACGGAGATCGACTCGAAGAGGCCGCTTTTCTGCAGCCGGTCCTGGTAGTCGAGCAGGCGCGCCTCGGTCAGCGGCGCGCCGGGGCCGAACCCCGCCAGATGGCGCACGGTGGCCTCGTCGTGGTGCTGCAGGCCGTCGATCCTCAGCGGCCCGGCGAGGTAGAGCGGGCCGCTGTCGATGACGACCGAGAGCGCCGCGCTGCGCGCGGGCACGTCCACGTCGGCGGCGCTGGCGCTGACCGCGGCGGAGGCATAGCCGGCGGCGCGAAGGCGCGTCAGCAGGCGGATCTTGGTTTCGCGCCAGTCGCCATCACGGAAGGCGCTGCCCGCCGCCAGCGGGCCGGTGTCGCGCAGCTGCTGCTGCAGCGCGCGCGCGGTGGGGTCGCCCGCGGCGGCGCGCTCTTCGAGCGGGCCGGCGGTTTGCACCTGCAGCTGCGCCACCGTCAGCTGCGGTCCCGGCTGCACGACGACGCGCACGTGCGGTGGCGTGCCGGGCGTGCGTTCGACGCGCACCTGGGTCTCGAAGAAGCCCTCCGTCTGCGCCAGCTCGCGCACCTGCGCCGGCGCGGCGGCCACCAAGCGCGTCCACTCGGTCTCGTCCAGCGTCTCGTCGCCGCGCACCTGCGCCAGGCGCGCCAAGTCCAGGTGGCGCTCCAGCAGGGCGCGCAGCGCGGGCGGCGCGTCGATCTGCAGCTGGATGGGCGGCGGCGGGCCGGGGTCCTTCAGCGCCGGGATCGGCAGCGTGGAGCAGGCGCCCAGCAAGGCCGGCAGCAGGGCTGCGGCGAGGAGCGCTGCGTGCAGGCGCGGGCACCGCCGCCCGCCGGACAGCGCGCGAAGCAGCCCATGGACAAGCGCGCATGGCAGTGCGCGACACACCGTGCGCGCGCGCCGCCCCGGCCTGGAGAACGCAGCCACCCCGGGAACCGAACCGCCGCGCCTCACTTGCTGAGCAGGCGCATCGCCCCTTCCAGGCCCGCCAGGGTCAGCGGGAACATGCGCTGGTTCATCAGCTGCTGGATGACCGAGATGCTCTGGCGGTACTGCCACACGCCTTGCGGCTCGGGGTTGATCCAGGCGAACTTGGGGAAGGCGTGCGTCAGGCGCTGCAGCCATTCGGCACCGGGCTCCTCGTTGTTGTATTCCACGCTGCCGCCGGGCTGCAGGATTTCGTAGGGGCTCATCGTCGCGTCGCCGACGAAGATCAGCTTGTAGTCCTTGTTGTACTTGCGGATGACGTCCCAGGTGGGCGTCTTCTCGCTGTAGCGGCGGCGGTTGTTCTTCCACATGAAGTCGTAGACGCAGTTGTGGAAGTAATAGAACTCCAGGTGCTTGAACTCGCTCTTCGCGGCGGAGAAGAGTTCTTCCACGCGGTGGATGTGCTCGTCCATCGTGCCGCCCACGTCCATCAGCAGCAGCACCTTCACCTTGTTGTGGCGCTCGGGCACCAGCTTGATGTCCAGCAGGCCGGCGTTGGCGGCGGTGGAGTGGATGGTGTCGTCCAGGTCCAGCTCTTCGGCCGCGCCTTCACGGGCGAAGCGGCGCAGCCGGCGCAGGGCCACCTTGATGTTGCGGGTGCCCAGCTCCAGCGTGTCGTCGTAGTCCTTGTACGAGCGCTGGTCCCACACCTTCACCGCACTCTTGTTGCGGCCCTTGTCCTGGCCGATGCGGATGCCCTGTGGGTTCTGGCCATAGGCGCCGAAGGGGCTGGTGCCGCCGGTGCCGATCCACTTGTTGCCGCCCTCGTGGCGCTCCTTCTGTTCCTCGAAGCGCTTCTTCAGCGTCTCCATCAGCTCGTCCCAGCCCATCTTCTCGA
>CBIHPZ010000676.1:0-2693 GCA_966211865.1 uncultured Aquabacterium sp. | reverse complement strand
ATGCGGAAAGCCGGCCGCTGCGCGCGGTGGCCGATGTCGTCACCACGGCGCTGGCGGCGGCACTGCGACAGAACAGCCTGGCGGGGCGCTGAGCAGGACGCTCACTTCAGATGTTGTCTGCTTGAGCCGGCACCGCGCTTCACCCACCGATGGAGGGGAACAGCGTCGGCCGACCCGAGGCGCGGCTGTCCAGCCCTCCCGACCGCGCGGTCTCAGCAAGGTCGGGCGCGCCAACTGCTCCGTGGTCCTGGGCATGCCACTTGGGAGATTCGATGACGGACAAGGAAGACGTTTCCGCACGCCGCGCCGACCGCGAAGCGGCCGCGCGCGCCCCCTTCGACTTTGGCGCGCTGCGGCGACTCCGGCCGGTCGATGCGCTCTTCGGCGGTGGCCGCGGGCGGCCGGTGGACCGCCACTACATCGAAGGTTTCCTGGCGCGCCACGCGGGCGACGTGCGGGGCCGTGTGCTGGAGGTCGGCATCGACCACTACACGCGGCGCTGCGGCGGCGACCGGGTCGAGGTGGCGGACGTGCTGCACGCCGACGATTCGAACCCGCGCGCGACGCTGGTGGGCGACCTGGCCCGGCGCGAAACGCTGCCGGCCGCAGCGTACGACTGCTTCATCTGCACCCAGACCTTGCAGTACGTCTATCACCTGAGTGACGCGGCCTCGAACATGCGGCACCTGCTGAAGCCGGGCGGCGTGCTGCTGCTCACCGTGCCGGGCATCAGCCAGATCAGCGCCTACGACCGCGACCGCTGGGGCGAGTACTGGCGCTTCACGCCGCAGTCTGTCGAGCGGCTGTTGCAGGAAGCCTTCGGCGCGGGCGATGTGGCGGTCACCGGCCACGGCAACGTCCTGGCGGCCACGGCCTTCCTGCAGGGCCTGGCCTGCGAGGACCTGACACCGGCCGAGCTCGATCACGCCGACGACCGCTACCCCTTGCTGATCACGGCGCGGGCTTGCCGCATGGCATGACGGGGGGCGTCAGCGGCGCGCCAGGGCCGTCTTGGCCGCCTCGGCGTGGATCCAGGCCAGAAAGGCCTCCACCGCCGGCCGCTTGGCGTGCCGGGCCGGGTAGACGGCAAAGTGCCCCTTCACGTGGATGGCTTTCTCCAGGCCGAACACCGGCCGCAGCTGGCCCGTGGCCAGGTGCAGGTCGGCGGTGACCACGCTCTCCAGTGCCACGCCCAGGCCCTGCGTCGCTGCGTCCAGCGACATCTGCGCGCGGTCGAAACGGACCGGGAAGCGCTCCGGCGCCCGCTGGTCCGAGAACGCCTTGAACCAGTCGGACCACTGCACGACGCTCACATTGCTTTGGATCAATGGCACGTCCAGCAGCTGGCTGATGCGCTTGAGCCGCCGCTCCTTGATGAACGCCGGGCTGGCAAGCGGCACGATGCGTTCGTCGAACAAGGGCTCGACCACCAGCTCGCCCCAGTTGGGGACGCCGTAGCGGATGTCGATGTCGGCCTGGCCGAGTGCAAAGTCGCTGTGGGTGTGCGCGGCCGAGAGGTTGAGCGCGATGTCCGGATAGGCCTGCGTGAAGCGCCGTATGCGCGGCATCAGCCACAGGCTGGCGATGCTGGGTGCCGAATGCACGTAGAGGCTGTTGGCCACGCCCTGGCGCAGGTCCTCAGTCGCGGCGGAAATGGCGCCCAGTGCCCCGGCCACGCGGTCGAGGTACTGTTCTCCCGCGGTGCTCAGCCGCACGCCATGCGCACTGCGCTCGAAGAGGCGCACGCCCAGTTCGGCCTCCAGCCGCGCCACCTGGTGGCTGATGGCTGAGGCGGTGAGGTGCAGCTCGGCCGCCGCCACCGCAAAGCTGCGCCGGCGCGCCACGGCCTCGAAAGCCAGCAGGTTCACGATCGGCGGAATGGCGGCCATCGGGTTCTCCCGGTACTTGGATGACGAATCGTCATCTTAGGCTGATGAACAATCGCTTGTCGTCAATAGAGGAGCGGCCGAACATTCCGATGCCCATTCAATGTTGGAGATCGGAATGCTGCTCAAGGACAAGGTCGCCGTCATCACCGGCGGTGCTGGAATCAACGGCCTCGGCTTTGCCACCGCGCGCCTGATGGCGGCACATGGTGCGCGGGTCGTCATCGTGGACCTGGCGCGCGCGGAGCCCGCCGCGACCGCCGCCCGCTTGGGCGAAGGCCACCTCGGCGTGGTCGGTGACGTGACCGACAAGGCCTCATGCGAGGCGGCCGCCGCGGCGGCGCTGCAGGCTTTTGGCCGCATCGACATCCTGGTGAACAACGCCGGCATCACCCAGCCGGTGAAGACGCTGGAGATCACCGGCACGGACTATGACCGCATCCTGGACGTGAGCCTGCGCGGCACGCTGTACATGTCGCAGGCGGCACTGCCGGCCATGCGGCGCCAGCAGTCTGGCTCCATCGTCTGCATCTCGTCGGTTTCCGCCCAGCGCGGCGGCGGCATCTTCGGCGGCCCGCACTAC
This sequence comes from uncultured Aquabacterium sp., assembly GCA_966211865.1. Classification (GTDB taxonomy): domain Bacteria; phylum Pseudomonadota; class Gammaproteobacteria; order Burkholderiales; family Burkholderiaceae_C; genus Pseudaquabacterium. The sequence continues at coordinate 224 of CBIHPZ010000676.1, read as the reverse complement.
TCGGCGGCCAAGGCCGGCGTGCTGGGCCTGGCGCGCGCCATGGCACGCGAGTTCGGCGCCGAGGGCATCCGCGTCAACTGCATCACCCCGGGGCTGATCGAGACCGACATCACCCAAGGAAAACTCAGCCCCGAGAAGAAGGCCGAGATCAATTCGACCATCCCGCTGAACCGCCTGGGCCACGCCGCCGACGTGGCCGGCGCCTGCGTGTTCCTGGCCAGCGA
>CBIHPZ010000675.1:0-2700 GCA_966211865.1 uncultured Aquabacterium sp. | reverse complement strand
GTCTTCACCGCCGCCAGCATCACCCGCGCCGCCGGCGACAGCGCGCGGTCGGTGCGGGTGATGAGGCCGAAGGCATCCATGCGGCACGGCAGCTCGATGGGCAGCACGGCCACGATGCCGTGCCGCTCGTAATAACGGCCGACGTCCCCGGCCAGCAGGCCGATCGCGTCGCCCTCCCCGATCATCTTGGTGACGAAGAGCAAGGCGGCCGTCTCGATCAGGTCGACCGGCGAATCCAGGCCTTCCTCGCGGAACATCAGGTCGAAGCGGTGGCGCAGCACGCTGCCCTCGGGCGGCACGATCCAGCTGCGGCTGGCCAGGTCGCGCAGGCTCAGGCCGTCGACGCGCAGCAGCGGGTGGCCGGGCCGCACCACCGCCACGGCCGGCTCCTCGGCCAGCGCCTCGAAGCGCAGCGCGGTCTTGTCGTGCTGCGCGAAGAGCCGCGCCACCAGCATGTCGATCTTGCCCTGGGCCATGCGCTCCATCAGCACGTCGCTGGTCTCGATCAGCAGCGACACGCGCAGGCTGGGGTGCGCCTGCTTCACGGCCGAGATGGCCTGCGGCAGCAGCATCAGCCCCGGCGTGGTGATGGCACCGACGCTGACCTGGCCGAAGCGGCCCGACTTCAGGGCCTGCACCTCGTCGTGCGCCTGGTTCAGGCTGGCCAGTGCGACGCGCGCATGGCGGATCATCGCCTCGCCGTACCAGGTGGGCCGCATGCCACGCGGCAGGCGGTCGAACAGCGGAACGTCCAGCACGTCCTCCAGGTCTTTCAGCAGCTTGCTGGCGGCCGGCTGCGTCATGCTCAGCACCTCGGCCGCGCGGTGGATGTTCCCCTCCTCGGCAATCGCGATCAGCAGCAGCAGCTGGCGGGTCTTCAATCGGGCCCGGATGAACCAGTGGGTGTAAGTCATCGTTGCGCGGGGATTCGGGTTTCCATTGATCCGAAATCCTATATGCCTCGCGTCCAAATAACTATTGGGCGTATATCCCATGGCTGCCTACCATTCGGCTCCTTCCAGCGGGGCCATGGGGCATGCACACGAGCTTCAGGAACTACATCAACGGGCGTTGGGAAACCGGCGTCACCATGGGCACCAGCGAGAACCCGTCGGACCTCGCGACGCCCGTGGGCGACTACGCGCGGGCCGACCGCGAGCAGACCGAACTGGCGATCCGGGCCGCCGCCCAGGCCGCACCGGACTGGGCCGCCACCACGCCGCAGCGCCGCGCCGATGCGCTGGACCAGATCGGCAGCGAACTGCTGCAGCGCCGCGAAGACCTGGGCGAGCTGCTGGCGCGCGAGGAAGGCAAGACGCTGCCCGAGTCCATCGGCGAGGTGGCACGCGCCGGCAACATCTTCAAGTTCTTCGCCGGCGAGGCACTGCGCACCGCCGGAGAAAAGCTGGCTTCGGTGCGCCCGGGCGTGGAGGTGGACATCACCCGCGAGCCGGTGGGCGTGGTCGGCATCATCGCGCCCTGGAACTTCCCGTTCGCGATTCCCGCCTGGAAGATCGCGCCGGCCCTGGCCTACGGCAACACGGTGGTCTTCAAGCCGGCCGAGCTGGTGCCGGGCTGCGGCTGGGCGCTGGCGGAGATCATCAGCCGCGCCGGCCTGCCGGCCGGGGCCTTCAACCTGGTCAACGGCAGCGGGCGCCAGGTGGGCCAGGCCATCGTCGACAGCAAGCTGGTCGATGCGGTGACCTTCACCGGCTCGGAAGCCACCGGCGCCCAGGTGCGCAAGGCCACGGCCGAACGCGGCGCCAAGGTGCAGCTGGAGATGGGCGGCAAGAACCCGCTGGTGGTGCTGGCGGATGCCGACCTCGACCAGGCCGTGGAGAACGCGGTGCAGGGCGCGTACTTCTCCACCGGCCAGCGCTGCACGGCGTCGAGCCGGCTGATCGTGGAGGCGCCCATCCACGACCGCTTCGTCGCCAAGCTGCGCGAACGCACGCGGGCGCTGAAGGTGGGCCACGCGCTGGCGCGCGGCATCGAGATCGGGCCGGTGGCCAGCCGCGCGCAGCTGGAACAGAACCTGGCCTACGTCGAGATCGGCCGCGAGGAAGGCGCCGAGCTGGTCACCGGCGGCACGGCCATCGAGGGCGCGACGCCGGGGCACTACATGAGCCCGGCGCTGTTCCTGGGCCGCGCCGAGCACCGCATCGCACGCGAGGAGATCTTCGGGCCGGTGGCGGTCGTGATCCGCGCCGACGACTACGAGCATGCGCTGGCCCTGGCCAACGACACGCCCTACGGGCTGTGCGCCGGCATCTGCACCACCTCACTGAAGCGGGCCACGCATTTCAGGCGTTATGCGGAGGCCGGCATGGTGATGGTCAACCTGCCGACGGCGGGCGTGGACTACCACGTGCCGTTCGGCGGCCGCAAGGCGTCCAGCCACGGCCCGCGCGAGCAGGGCCGCCATGCCGCGGAGTTCTACACGACCGTGAAGACGGCCTACATCCAGGCCTGAGGCGGCGGATGGCCTTGCCACCAGCAACGCCTTTCTCAACGCCTTTCTCAACGCCTGTCTCACGCGCCTTTCCCCCGCGTTCCCAATACCAACCAGGAGACCGAGATGACCATCCGCCGCCGTACCGCCCTTGCTTCCGCCGCCGCCGCGACGCTCAGCGCCGCGTGGCCGCTGTCCGTGCTGGCCCAGAAGAAGATCGTGCTGGGCTTCAGCCAGATCGGCGCCGA
>CBIHPZ010000674.1:0-2720 GCA_966211865.1 uncultured Aquabacterium sp. | reverse complement strand
ACGCCCTGGCCGCGCACCGCGCGCCGTCCGCGCGCTCGTTCGCCGGGGGAAGCTTCAGGCCATCTCGAGGCTGCAATCGCAGCCGATGCCCGCCGCGATCAGGCGCCGCGCCAGCCGCCGCAGCAGCGGCGCGGTCCACGCCAGTGCCCGGGGCAGGTGGGCGGCGGGCTGCTCGACCAGCCCGCAGCGGTAGGCCTGGGCGCCGTCACGCCACACCAGCGCGGTGCAAGCGCCCCGCAGGCGCCGGCTCACCAGCGCGCCGACGGGGCAGGGCTCGCTGGCGCAGCACACGCCGCAGCCGTTGCAGGCAGCGCCCGGGGGCGGCTTCGGCGGCGCGTCGAGATGGAGGTGGATGACCTGGTGGCGCACCGCGGCATCGTGGCGCGGAAGCCGGCCGGCCGGTGCCCTGAAAAGCGCCGCGCCGCCGGTTCACTTCGTGCGGGCAGTCCGCAGGGCTCGCCGCGCGAGCATGGAGGCCACCGCCGGTGACGGGTTGATGAAGCGCAGCCGCGCGCCGCAACCGGCGCTGGCCAGGCCCTGCAGGCCGGCCGCGTCGACCTCGGTCACGCCGGCCAGGTCGACCTCCAGCACCATGCATTCGCAGCAGCGCAGGCCGATCTCGTCGCGCAGCGCCGAGACGTTGCGGATGGTCAGCGTGCCGTCGATGACGACGCGGCCACCGGGCCCGGAGGTGGAGATGTGCAAAGCCATGGCAGGTCCATTGACGGCATCGGTGGGCTCCCTGGTCGCGGCGGCCGCTCGGGCGGCACGCGCGTCAAACGTCCGAAGTACGCGGCTGCGGCGCGGGCCACAGGCCGCTCGGGCGCAGCAGCATGGTCAGCACCATCGCCAGCGCGATGAAGAGCGGGCGCAGCATGCCGGCGTCGAGCCGGCCGTCGGTGGCTTCCTGCAGCGGACCGACGACGTAGCGCAGCAGTTCCGGCAGGGCGGTGAGCAGCACGGCACCCAGGATCACGCCCGGGATGTGGCCGATGCCGCCGAACACCACCATCGCCACGATCAGCACCGACTCCTGCAGGCTGAAGGCCTCGGGCGAGACGAAGACCTGGAAGCTGCCGAACAAGAGGCCGGCCACGCCGCCGAAGCTGGCGCCGAGGCCGAAGGCCAGCAGCTTCAGCGCCCGGGTGTCGACGCCCATGGCCCGCGCCGCGACCTCGTCGTCGCGGATCGCCATCAAGGCGCGGCCGATGCGCGAGTGCTGCAGGCGCCAGCACACCAGCACCATCAGCGCCGTGATGGCCAGGAACACGTAGTAGTGCAGCGTGACGGCGCTGAGCTGCCAGCCCGCGAACGGCTGCGGCAGTGGCAGCGGCCGCGCCAGGTCCAGCCCCAGCAGGTTCAGCGAATCGATGGGCCCCACGCCCTTGGGGCCGCCGGTCAGGTTCACCGGCCGGTCCAGGTTGACCAGCAGCACGCGCACGATCTCGCCGAAGCCCAGGGTGACCACCGCCAGGTAGTCGCCGCGCAGCTTCAGCGTGGGCGCGCCCAGCACGGCACCGCACAGCGCCGCCAGTGCGGCGGCCAGCAGCAGGGCCAGCCCCCAGGGCGCGTGCAGGCCGGCGGGAAACAGCTGGCCGATCCAGGCCACGCTGTCGCTCAGGTGGCTGGAGGCCAGCAGCGCGAACAGGTAGGCGCCGGCGCCGTAGAAGGCGACGAAGCCCAGGTCCAGCAGGCCGGCGTAGCCCACGATCACGTTCATGCCCAGCGCCAGCATCACGTACAGCAGGCAGCTGTCGGCGATGCGCACCCAGTGGTCGCCCAGGCCCTGCAGCAGCAGCGGCAACAGCAGCAGCAGGCCCGCCGCCGCCACCCGGCGCCAACGCGCCGCATCACCCATGGCCAACTTCTGTTCCATCGATCAACAGCCCAACGATGGAACGGAAGGCTAAACGGCGCCGCGCGTGTGGTGGCGTTCATCTGGCGCCGTACATTGCGGACTGGAATTCCGCAATCGCCTGTCGCCCCTCGCCCGTGGACAAGTTCAACGACCTGCATGCGTTCTTCAAGACGGCCGAGCTGGGCAGCTTCGTCGCCGCCGGCCGCGCGCTGGGCCTGACCGCCTCGGCCGTGGGCAAGAGCGTGGCGCGGCTGGAAGCGGCGCTGGGCGTGCGCGTCCTGCAGCGCAGCACCCGCCGCATGCAGCTGACCGACGAAGGCCGCCTGCTGCAGGCGCATTGCGAACGCCTGCTGCACGAGCTGGACGACGCGCGCGCCATGATGTCGCGCATGCGCGAAGAGCCGCGCGGCAAGCTGCGCATCAGCGCGCCCATCGTGCTGCACCACGTGCTGCTGCCGCTGCTGCCCGCCTTCCTGGCGCGCTACCCCGAGGTGGAGATCGACGCCGACTTCAGCGACCGCGCGCCGGACCTGATCGCCGAGGGCATCGACCTGGCCATCCGCAGCACCTGGCCGCCCGACAGCCGGCTGGTGTCGCGCCCGCTGCAGGCCTTCACGCTGCGGCTGTGGGCCGCGCCCGGCTACCTGGAACGGCATGGCACGCCGGGCAGCGTGCAGGACCTGGCGCGGCACGCCGCCATCCGCTTTCGCCACCCGGACAGCGGCAAGCTGCTGCCCTGGCCGACGCTGGCCGGCCCGATGCTGGCCGAGCCGCCGGCGCGCACCGTGCTGGCCGTCAACAACATCGAGGCGGTGCTGTCGGCCACGCTGCGCGGGCTGGGCATTGCCTGCATGCCGGACTT
>CBIHPZ010000673.1:0-2725 GCA_966211865.1 uncultured Aquabacterium sp. | reverse complement strand
CGACCATGCCCGATGGTCATGGGGAACCGCCATTCCCGCATGCCCGTCGCCGCGCGGCGTTCCTACGATCGCGGGTCCACTTGAGGGCCACCGCGGCAAGGACGTTTCGAATGCGCGTTATCACCGATCAACAGGTTGCCGCCGTGCTGGGCTATGCGGAGGTGGGCCAGCGCCTGGCGCAGGCCTTCGAGGCCTTGCAGCAGGGCCGCGCGGCGATCAAGGCGCGGCAGCGCATCGATTGCGGCGCGGTCAAGCTGAGCTCGATGGGCGCGCTGTGGCTGGACGCCGGCCTGGCGGGCGAGAAGGTGTACCCCACGGTGGAAGGCCGCTTCGGCTTCGTCTTCAACCTGTTCAGCCTGCAGGACGGGCGGCCGCTGGCGGTGCTGGACGGCGCCGAGCTCACCCGCGTGCGCACCGCGGCGATGACCACGCTGGCGGTGTCGCGCGGAGCGGCGGCCTTCGGCAAGCTGGCGCTCTTCGGCGCCGGCTTGCAGGGCCGCGCGCACCTGGACGCGCTGCTGGGCGCCCTGCCCTTCCAGCGCGTCGACGTGGTGGACCCGCAGGACCTGGGCGACTGGCCGCGCACCGCCGCGCTGCAGCACGGCGTGGAACTGCGCCAGTGCAGCGCGCAGGAAGCGGTGGCCGATGCCGACGTGGTGGTGACCATCACGCGGTCGAAGACGCCGGTGTTCGACGGCGCGTGGCTCAAGCCCGGCGCCTTCGTGGCCGCCGTGGGCACCAGCCTGCCCACCGGGCGCGAACTGGACGACACCACGCTGCGGCGCGCCGCGCGCGTGGTGCTGGAATGGCTGCCGCAGTGCCGCGCCGAGGCCGGCGAGGTGGTGCTGGGCCTGCAGGGCGGCGCGCTGCAGGACAGCCAGCTGACCGACCTGACGGCCATCGGCAGCGGCCGCTCGGCCTGGCGCCTGACGCCCGAAGAGATCGTCGTCTTCAAGTCGGTCGGCGTCGGCCTCAGCGACCTGGCCGCGGCCGCGGTGGCGTGGGAGCGGCTGGGGCCGGCGTGACGCGAACTTGCGGGCGCGGTGTTCAGCGCTTGTCGTATTCGAGGTCGACCACGCTGAAGGGCAGGTTCTGCGTGAACCGCAGCTTGGTCTCGCCTTCGAATGCCGCGTGCTGAACGCTGGTTTCCGCGGCCAGGCCGGTCTGGCGCAAGGTGATCTGCACCTGATCGGCGGTGCCTGCGAAGACCACCGAGCCGGTGCCGGGCGTGAGCGTCGTCTGGCTCACCACCGCCAGCATGGCGGTGCCGGTGATGGTGAAGGCGGCGGATGGCCAGGGCGTCAGGCAGTTGGTGTCGCTGTACTGGCGTTGCTCGAAGGTGCCGGTGACCGTGGCCACATTCACGGCACTGAACTTCCAGGTGTTCTGCACCGACTTCACGGGTCCGCTGTTGAACACCACCATGCCGCAGCCCGAGGTCCAGGTGCCGAGGTAGCGCTCCGGGTGCCCTTGCGAGCCGCTCAGGGTCCGCGTTTGCGGCGTCTTCGTCGCGGGCGGGGTGCTGCTGGTGTCATTGCCGCCACCGCCACCGCCGCAGCCGGCCAATGCGAATCCGGCGAGCAGTGCCGCGGCCAGGCGCAGGCGCGCGCCATCGGTCGTGTCGTTCATGGGGTCCTCCCTCCGTGCAGTCGAGTGGCGCGGATGCTAACCAGCCAAGGGGGCGGCGCTTTGGCGAAAAGCGCTGGTTTTCGGGGCAGATCCGGTGCTCCCCGCGGAGAAGCCCCAGGCTTCAGCCGCGCACGCCGTGCTTCTTCAGCAGGTTCTGGAATCCGGGCTTGGCCTTCTCGGCCGCCAGCAGGCGCTTGAACTCGACCAGCTCGGGGCTCAATTCGCCATGGGCGCGGGCATTGAGGTACCAGGACAGCTCGCCCACCTTGTAGCGGTTGACGTCGGCCTCCGGAATCTTCTGCAGTTCGATGATGTTCTTGCGGCCGATGAGGCCGGTGTAGCACTGGCCGTCCACGCGGCCCAGTTCCATCATCTTCACGCCCTGCACCCAGTCGCCGGTCTCGTAGACCTTCGCGCCGTAGCCGCGCTTTTCCAGGTAGGCGCCGAAGGGGCTGCCGCGCCGCACGTTGATCTTGCCGAGCCTGGCGATGTCGGCGTCGCTGGTGATCTTCTTGTCGCGCAGGGTCCAGATGAACACGTCGTCGGTGTAGACCTGGAAATACCAGTGGTAGTGCGACTCCGAGAATTCATTGCGCCCGGTGGACGCGAAGAGGGCATTGGCGCGGGATTCGAGCATGTGCTCGGCCCGCGACCACGGGACCTCGCGCGAATGGATGGTGAATCCGCCGCTGCGGGCCGCGGCATTGATCAACTGGCCCGCGATGCAGTCCAGCTCGCCGTTCCGGGCGCAGATGAGCGGCGGGTTCTCGGTGTAGAACACCTCGATCTCCTTCGCGGCCAGGGCCTGCGAGGAGACGAGGAATCCGAGTGCGCAGGCCAGCGGCTGCAGCAAGGATGCGGGTGCCATGGGCGCCAAGCCTACCCGCGCCCGTCCGTCCGCTGCTAGGCAGCGCGCCGGGGCCCGGCGGGCGATGGTCGGCCTTGCCACCCGGCTCGAGGCTTGACGCTGCATGGGCCTCCATGGGCCGGCGTGGCCGTGCGCAGCGGAAGGCGGCCCGCGCCGCCTGCCGCTCACTTGCGGGCGTAGTCTTCCATCGGCTTGTCGTTGGGGTTCGCCCACGCGGCCTTGGTGGCT
>CBIHPZ010000672.1:0-2726 GCA_966211865.1 uncultured Aquabacterium sp. | reverse complement strand
CGACCCCGACCCCGACGCCGCAGCCCATGGACAAGCGGCCCCTCATCATCGACTGCGACCCGGGGCAGGACGACGCCATTGCCCTGCTGCTGGCGCTGGGCCGGCCGGAGCGCTTCACGGTGCTGGGCATCACCACCGTGGCCGGCAACGTGCCGGTGGCCAAGACCGCGCGCAATGCGCGCATCGTGTGCGACTGGGCCGGCCGCGCCGACGTGCCGGTGCACGCCGGCTGCGAAGGCCCCTTGCTCGGCGCGCCGGTGACCGCGGAACACATCCATGGCGCCGAAGGGCTGGACGGACCCGCCCTGCACGCGCCCGCCACGCCCCTGCAGCCCGCGCATGCGGTGGACTTCCTGGTGCAGACGCTGCGCACCCATCCCACGCCGGTCACGGTGTGCGCGCTGGGGCCGCTCACCAACATCGCCCTGGCGCTGCGCCTGGCGCCGGAGCTGGCCGGGCGCATCGGGGAAGTCATCTGGATGGGCGGCGCGCAGTCGGAAGGCGGCAACGTCACGCCCGCGGCCGAGTTCAACGCCTTTGCCGATCCGGAAGCCGCGGCGATCGTGATGCAGTCCGGCGTCGCGCTCACGGTGGTGCCGCTGGACGTCACGCACCAGGTGCAGGCGGACGCGGCCTGGCTGCAGGACCTGGCGCGGGGGGCGGGCGCGCAGGGGCGGCTGGCGGCGCAGATCGTCGGCAGCCATGGCCTGCCGGAGCGCGCGCGCTTCGACGGCGGCATCCCGATGCACGACCCCTGCGTGGTCCTGTACCTGCTGGCCCCGCAGCTCTTCGCCGGCCGCCGCGTGAACGTGACGGTGGAGTGCGCCAGCCCGCACGGCCGCGGCCAGACGGTGGTCGATTGGCACGGCGTCAGCGGCCGGCCCGCCAACGCGCTGTTCCTGCGCAGCGTGGACGCCACCGCGGCGCTGTCGCTGCTGGGCCGGGAACTGGCGGCCCTGCCTTGAGTTTCATCGACCGTCCCGCTCGCCCTGTTCCGGCGGCTTGGCGCCATGGCACCCAGCCGCCCAACCCGAGACGGCAGCCAGCCGGAGGCCGCTCACTTTCACCCCTAGCGTCATCACAAGGAAGTCTATTCATGAAGGCCTATCCTCTGCTTCTCTCCCTGCTGGCCTGCGGCACGGCTGCCCAGGCGCAATCGACCGTCAATGTGTCCGGCCGCATTGACCTGGCCATGCGCCGCGTCGACAACGGCGTGACCAGCCAGACGCTGCTGCAGCGGGACGGCAGCACCTCCAACCGCCTGGTGTTCTCGGGCCGTGAAGACCTGGGTGGCGGCCTGGCGGCGGGCTTCGTGCTGGACGCCGCCTTGCGCCCCGACACCGGCGGCGTCGCTTCCACCTTCTGGGAACGCCGCTCGACCGTCAGCCTGTACGGCGGCTTTGGTGAAATCCGGTTCGGCCGCGATGCCACGCTGCAGAACTCCGGCCCCGGCGACTTCGACGCCCTCAACGGCAAGGGCGTGGGCAACGTCATGAACCTGGCGACGCCGTTCAACTTCTCCTACACCAACACCTTCAACCGCATCAACAACGCCGTCTCGTACGTCACGCCCGACACGCTGGGCGGCTTCTATGGCCAGGTCCAGTGGGCACCGTCCGAAGGCGGTATCGGCAACAAGAACACGACGCTCGGCGTGGGCTACCTGAAGGGGCCCCTGGAGGTGCGCGTCACGCACGGCCGCAACGAGACCAACCAGGTCGCCACGGTCAACCCGCGCACCGGCGCCAGCGTGGCGCCCGCCAGCGCCACCACGGCAGCCACGGGCAAGGGCTACTGGACCTACTCCAATGCCGGCGCGTCCTACGACTTCAAGGCCATCAAGGTGATGGGCTCGGTCACCCGGTTCCAGTCGGCCGAATCCCTGACCGGCGCGGGCCGCCGCCGCGAGACGATGATCAACGTCGGCGCCATGGTGCCGGCGGGCGAATTCGGCTCGGTCAACTTCGCCTACACCCATTCCAACCGTTCGGGCCTGGGCAGCGATGAGCAGGACGCCAGCCAGGTGGCCGTGCAGTACACCCACAAGCTGTCCAAGCGGACCATGCTGTACGCCAGCTACGCCTACCTGCGCCAGGACGCGCTCGCGGCCGTCGCGAACTCGCGCTACAACATCGACGGCACCGACGTCGTCGGCCGCTCCGGCAAGGGCCTGGACCTGGGCATCCAGCACCGCTTCTGATCATCCGGTCGGCTTAACTCACAAAAGCAGCGGCACCGCGCCCGGGGCGCGGTGCAAAGCGCAACGCCGCACCGCGCTGGAAGGCGCGGTGCGCGTTGACATCCGATGGTTCCACACGCCCTGAAAGCCTTGACATGAAGCTGAAGTTCCTTGTGCTGAGCGCGGCAGCCGCGCTTGGCGGGTGCGCAGGCCTTCCTGCTCCCACGGCCGATCGCGCCTCGACCGAGCCCTTGTCGGTGAAGATCCTGGCGATCAACGACTTCCACGGCAACCTGTTGCCGCCTTCCGGTGGCATCCGCATCCAGGACCCGAAGGACCCGACCAAGCAGCAGGTCGTGAAGGCCGGCGGTTCGGAGCACATGGCGACCGCCGTGAAGCAGCTTCGCCGCGCGAACCCGAACACGATCTTCGTTGGCGCGGGCGACCTGGTCGGCGGCAGCCCGCTGCTGTCGGCGCTGTTCCACGACGAGCCGACCGTCGAGTCGCTGGGCCTGATGGACCTGGAGGTGGCCGCGGTCGGCAACCA
>CBIHPZ010000671.1:0-2736 GCA_966211865.1 uncultured Aquabacterium sp. | reverse complement strand
TCGCCCCTGGCCATCGGCGGCGATGCGATGCAGGTCGGCCTGCTGTTCGAAAGCGTGGTGCTGGCCATGGCCGGTGCCCAGCGCTACCGGCGTGCGTTCGAGGCGCTGGACGGCTCGGTGTGGCGGGAGCCCGCGATGACCGATGCGCTGGAGTTGCTGATGGCCCTGCGCGACTTCGCCGACGACGAGACGCTGGCGCTGCCCTGGCGCACGCAGGTGGAGCGCGTGCAGCGCGGCGAGGCGGCGGTGGCGGTGATGGGCGATTGGGTGCGCGCGATGGCACAGCCCGGCCTCGCGGAATGGGCCGCGCCGGGCACGGCGGCGCAATTCATCGCGATCTACGACTTCTTTGTCCCGTTCGCCACGGCTCCGGCGCAAATCGGCCATCGAGCGGCCGCCGCGCTGACGGATGCAGCGTTCCAGCGCCGCTTCGCGCAGCGCAAGGGCTGCATGCCGGCGCTGGCCGAGGCTTGGGGCGATGTCGATCCCGCGCGAGCCCGGCTGCTGGCCGACGAGGGCGCCGTGCTGCCGTCGCTCACGCTCGACCAGTGCTGCCCGGTGCCGCGCAAGCAGGCGCTGCTGGCGGTCGTGTGCACGCATTTCGTGGACCGCCGCCCGGCGGCCGACTGCGCCACGGCGCTGGCGCGCACCTCCGGCCGAGGCTGACCCATGAAGTACGCGTCTTCGCCAACCTCCGCCCAAAAATTGGAACGTTCCAGTTGGCGATGGACGCCAGGGACGCGATGGACACGGCGCGCGCTGCTGCTGGCGGCCGGCCTGATCACCGCCTTCGCCGCGGCCGCCGGCGAGGTGGAGGTGCTGCATTTCTGGACCTCGCCCGGCGAGGCGCAGTCGATCGCCGAGATCAAGTCGCTGATCGCCGAGCGCGGCCACACCTGGAAGGACTTCGCGGTGATCGGCGGCGGCGGGCAGAACGCCATGGCGGCGCTGCGGCAGCGGGTGCTGTCGGGGCAGCCGCCGGCCTCCGCGTCCATCAAGGGCCCGGCGATCCAGGAATGGGCGTCGATGAACGTGCTGGCGAACCTGGACGCCATGGCGGCTTTCGATCATTGGGACCAGGTGCTGCCGCCGGTCATCAAGAACCACGTCAAGCACAACGGCCACTATGTGGCGGTGCCGGTGAACATCCACCGCAGCAACGTGCTGTGGACCAGTGCGGAGGTGCTGCGCCAATCCGGCGTCAAGGCGAATCCGACCAGTTTCGCGGAGTTCATCGCCGCCGCCGAGAAGGTGAAGTCCGCCGGCTTCGTCGCGCTGGCCCATGGCGGCCAGCCGTGGCAGGACTTCGTGCTGTTCGAGGCGGTGGCCATCGCCGTCGGCGGCGCTGATTTCTACCGCCGCGCCTTCGTTCAATTGGAGCCGGCGGCGCTCGGCGGCGCCGAGATGCGGCGCGCGCTGGAAGCCTTCCGGCGCTTGAAGGCCTTCACCGACGAGCAGTCGCCGGGCCGTGCCTGGGACGCCACGACCGACCTGGTGATCAAGGACAAGGCGGCCTTCCAGGTGATGGGCGATTGGGCCAAGGGCGAATTCATTGCCGCCGGCCGCCGGCCCGGCACCGACTTCCTGTGCTCGCCTGCGCTGGCCACGGGCAGCGCGTTCAGCTACGTCATCGACACCTTTGCGATGTTCCAGCTGAAGAACTGGGAAGCGCAGAAGGCGCAGGGCTACCTGGCGTACGTGCTGCTGGGCTCGAGGTTCCAGGACCGGTTCAACAAGCGCAAGGGCTCCATCCCGGCGCGCATGGACCTGCCGCTGGATGAATTCGACGCCTGCGCGAAAGCGGCGCGCCGCGATTTCCAGGCCTCGGAGGCTGCCAACACGCTGGTGCCATCGGTGGCCATCGGCATGGCGCCGGCCACGGCCATTCAAAGCCAATGGCAATCGATCGTCAGCAGCTATTGGGGCAATGACGGCATGTCGGTGAACGATGCCATCGCTCGTCTGCTCCAGGTTTCGGGAGGCGCCCGACAGAAGTAGGTGTTGCACCGCTCGCGGTGCGGCGGGAGAGCCGGCCAGGGGGGCCGGCAGTGGGGATTTCATTCGTGCGGCCAGGAGGGCCAGAGCGAATTCACCGGGCCATCGAGCCCATCAACCAACGGAGACTCTCATGTTCTTGAAAGCAAGCAGCCTGGCCGCACGGGTGGCCCTGGCCACGTCGCTCGCCGCGATGGCCTGGCCGGCATCGGCCGTGGATTGGGGGGGTTATTTCCGCGCCGGGCCGGGGGCTTCGAAGAAGAACACCTCCCGCGCCTGCTACGGGCTGGCCGGGCCGGGGCTGAAGTACCGCCTGGGCAATGAGTGCGACATCTACGGCGAATTCATGCTGTCGCAGGGCCTCAAGGCCGACGGGGTGGACTACAAGGCCGCCCTGATGACCAACCTGTACAACCCGCAGACCGACACCGGCGATGCCAAGGTGGGCATCAACCAGATGTATGCCGAGGGCAAGGGCTTCGACATTGCGCCGGAGACCACGTTCTGGATCGGCAAGCGCTTTTACGGCCGTGCCGACGTGCACATCGTCGACACCTTCTACACCAACCTGAGCGGCGTGGGCGCCGGTGCCGACATCCCATTGGGCGCCGGCAAGCTGGGCATTGCCTATTTCAAGACCGACCAGAATGCCACCGATTCCGGCAATCGCATCAACCTCGATTACTCCGGCATTCCGGTCAATCCGGATGGCGCGCTGCGCGTGCTGGCCACCTTCACCAA
>CBIHPZ010000670.1:0-2750 GCA_966211865.1 uncultured Aquabacterium sp. | reverse complement strand
GCGCTGTACATCCTCAGCGTCACCTTGGCGCAGCTGCGCGAGGGGCGCAGCCTGTCGGAAAGCTACTACCGCGCACTGCTCTTCACCGGCAAGGTGGTGATGCTGACGGGTGTGACGCTGGCGATCGGCGTTATCACCTGGGTCGCCAGCCCCATCAAGTTCCAGGCCGACATGGGGCTGCTGCTGGCCTTCATGTTCCTGTGGAACATGCTCGGCGCGCTGGTGCTGGTGCCCGCGCTGGCGCACTTCCTGTTGAAGCGCTCGCCCGCGGTGGCCGAGAACTCGGCCGCGTTCTATGGCGCGTTGAAGGCGCGTTCCTGACGCTGGCGTGAACCGAGGACCATGACCAACATGACCACCACTCCCTCAGCGCCGCGCCGCCGCGTGGCCGTCATCGGCGCCGGCCCCGGCGGGCTCGCGGCCGCGCTGGCCTTCCACCGCGCCGGCCACGAGGTGCGCCTGTTCGAGCGACAGGATGCTGTCAAGCCGCTGGGCGGCGCGGTGCTGCTGTCGCTGCCGGTGCTGTCGGTGCTGCGCGACATGGGCGTGGACATCCACGCGCTGGGCGCCTACGGCGTCACCGAATTCCGCAACCACCGCGGCCGGCTGCGCACGCGGCTGCCCTTCAACCCGCGCGCCGAGGCCCGCGCCGGCCTGCCCGGCTGGCACTACGGCATGCTGCGCGCGGCGGCGGTGGAACGCATGCTGGCGGTGATGCCGCCCGACTTGATCCACGCCGGCAAGTCCTTCACGCGTTATGCCGAGACGGCGGAGTCGGTCACCGCCTACTTCGAGGACGGCAGCCACTGGGAAGCCGACCTGCTGGTCGGTGCCGACGGCATCCGCTCCACCGTGGCGCAGCAGGCCTTCGGCGCGCTGAACCTTTTCCACTGCGGCATCCAGGTGTGGCTGGCGTGGTGCCACTGCGACGACGTGCCGCGCGACGTGGGCTGGATCTCGCACTCGCGCACCGTGCAGGCCAGCTTCTTCCCGATCCTGCACGACGGCAAGCACGCCGTGGAGTGGTGGGTGGTCGAGCCCTGGAACGAAGGGCAGCGCTTCGAGGGCGACGTGCGCGCTCACCTGACGCGTCATCTCAGCGGCTGGGCCGACCCCTTGCCGCGCCTGGCCGCGGCCACCGACTTCGAGCGCCATTGCTTCCGCTGGGAGATCTACAACCGGCCGGCGTTGCCGAGCTGGTCCCGGGGCCGCGTGTCCTTCGTCGGCGACGCGGTGCACCCGGTCTCGCCCTATGCCGCCTACGGCATGGGCATGGCCATCGAGGACGGCTGGTGGCTCGCGAAGTGCCTGGAAGGCGTGGACCTCGCGCGGCCCGAGGCGCTGGCGCGCGGCCTGGCGCGGTACGACCACCAGCGCGTGGCCTACACCAACAAGAACGCGAGGATGGCCCGCTACATGGGCTATCTGTTCCACCGCACCCCGTGGCCGCTGTCCGCGCTGCGTGATGCCGTGTTCGACCACACCCGCTTCCTGGAGGCGATGCTGGTCCAGAACTACCTGAAGGACGCCGAGCTGCAGATGGAGACGCTGCCGATCGCGGCCCGCTGATTCCCCCAAGACCCCAGAGGCCCACGAAAGCCACCCATGTTCAAGTACTTCCCCACCAACTACGTCTGGAACCTCTCGGTCAACCTGGCCATCGAGATGGGCGCGCGCATCGGCGAGATCGAGGCCATGTGCGCGCCGCTGCAGGAGGCCGCCAAAGCGCCCGATGCCGCCGGCACGCAGGCCTTCCGCGAGACCTGGGTGACGATGGCGGACACCCTGTGCGAACTGGCCGCCGAAGACGAGGCGCGCGGCCGCCTGCGCTCGGCCGGCGAGAAGTACCGGCGCGCGTCGGCCTACCTCACCACCGCCGAGCGGCTGCAGGCGCACGGCTCGGCCGGTCGCATGGCCATTTATCAACGCGAACTCGCGCTGTTCCAGAAGGGCATGCGCCTGCTCGGCGACCCGGTGCAGCGCGTCGAGATCCCGTACGAGGGCAAGCACCTCTCCGCGCTCTACCGCCGCGCCGACGGTCTCGCGCCGGGCCAGCGCGCGCCGCTGCTGGTGCAGTTGAACGGCCTCGATTCGACCAAGGAGATGAAGTACCTCGTCGGCCTGCCGGCCTGGCTCGCGCAGCGCGGCGTCTCGTCACTGATCGTCGACCAGCCCGGCACCGGCGAGGCGCTGCGCCTGCAGGGCCTCACCGCGCGCTACGACGCCGAGCACTGGGCCAGCCGCGTCGTCGACTGGCTGGAGACGCGCAGCGGCGTCGACCCGAAGCGCATCGGCTGCGAGGGCGTCTCGCTCGGCGGCTACTACTGCCCGCGCGCGGTGGCGATGGAGCCGCGCTTCGCCTGCGGCGTGGCCTGGGGCGCCAACCACGACTGGCGCGACGTGCAGAAGCGCCGCCTCGAGAAAGAGGGCGACTTCCCGGTGCCGCACTACTGGGCGCATGTCTGCTGGGTGTGGGGCGCCAAGGACATCGAGGACTTCATGCGCATCGCCGAGGACGTGCACCTGGACGGCGTGGTCGAGAAGATCCGCGTGCCTTTCCTGGTCACGCACGGCGAGAAGGATTCTCAGATCCCGCTGAAGTGGGCGCACCGCACCTACGAGCAGCTCGTCAACAGCCCGAAGCGCGAGCTGAAGATCTTCACCGACCGCGAAGGCGGCGTGCAGCACGCCAGCTTCGACAACAGCATCAACGCCGGCCAGTACATCGCCGACTGGGTCGCCGAGACCCT
>CBIHPZ010000669.1:0-2759 GCA_966211865.1 uncultured Aquabacterium sp. | reverse complement strand
TTCCAATAGAAATCGGTCAAATAGTTGGATCGCGCAACACCTGTGCTTGACTGCGAACCGATGAAGGTTCCCGTGTACGGATTTTCGACAATTGCCACGTGTCCCTGGGACCAATAGACGACATCACCGGCGAGCGGTTTGTCGACTTTCTCGAACAGCGAAGAGCCGGCCAGCGTGTGGGACTTCATGTACGGCACGCCGGGGACAAGCGATTCACGGTAAACCGTCCACACGAACTCGGAACAGTCCATGACGTCGTCTGTGGTGACCGGTTCACCGTCTTTTCGAGCGCCCTTCTTGTCGTATCCGAATTTTCCAATCTTGCCGTTCGCAATCCTGACGATACGCGTGCGCGTCACCTCATCCACTTCATCTTCTCCCTGGGTCGATTGACGGGAGTATGCCTTCGCCTCACCGCAGAGGCGCCGCAGAATTGATGATGCGGCCGCGTCGGTTCCAATTGGATGCCGAGTGCTCAAAGATTCAATCGCGCGGCCCCGGCCGCCAGATCGCCACGAAGATCTTCACCCGCGTCCAGAACGACATGCGGTCGTCGGACAGCGCGTCCAGGAAGTCCGACAGGCCCTTGGACTTGTTGATGGTGTAGGCGGTGAGCAGGGTGGTGACGAAGAAGACGATGGCGAAGATGACGAGGCGGCGGGTCATCGACGCGTCGGCCTCGGCGATGAGGTTCATGCCGAGGAAGCCGGTGGTGATGGTGCCGATGAGGCCCAGGATGGTGACGACCGTGAGCCGCACGACCGTGTTCGCCTGGCGGCGCAGCGAATCGGCGTCGAGGTAGGTGTTCATGTCGCCGATGCGCTCCTTCACCTCTTCGTAGAGCGGGTCCAGGCCCAGGTGCCGCGAGCACATCTGGAACAGCGCGCGCACCTGCGCCTGTTCCGAGATCTCGTGGAACCAGTAGCGGTGGGTGAAGCGCAGGAAGGCCTCGAAGCTGGAGCGGATGGTGCGCTTGAACTGCCGCACGCTTTCGGGCCGGGTGATGTCCAGTCGCCGGAGGGCATCGGCCAGCCGGTCTGAGAACATCAGCAGCGCCGCCTTCTGGAAATGCGCGATCAGGAACAGCACGAAATGCTGGTGGCGGAATTGCGCCAGCACGCCGCGGTGGGCGCACGCGAAGAATTGGGAACCGGCGGATCCGACCACGACCAGCGCGTGGCCGCTGCAGAGATAACGCGTATTCGGTGCGGCACCCGCCTCGGACCAGAAGCGGTCGTAGCAGAAGCGGGCCTCGAAGTCGGCCACGTGCTGCTCGGCGTAGGGCAGGCCGTCGGCCGGGCCCTGGTCGGTGCTGGCGGCGCCGGTGACCAGGCCCAGCCGCACGAAGTCCGCCCGCGTCAAGGCACGCGGGTCGTCCAGGGCCAGGTAGGCCATCATCGGCATGCGGTAGTACTCGATCTGGCGGAAGCGCAAGGCGCCGGGCTCGGCCGAGTGGTGCGGCACCAGCGGCCGCAGCACGTGGGCCCAGTGGGCGGCGATGCGCGGCGCCCGGTGCTCGGCCACGTGGGCGAGGAAGCCGTCGCGGTCCTGGGTGTCGGACGTGCTCAGCACGCGGCCCGCCGCATCCAGCCATTGCACTTCCGCCATGCTGTGCAGCGGCTGTCCGCCGGCATCCCAGCCCGCGGGGTAGCCGCGGCCGAAGCGGTACAGCACCTCCTGCGCGTCCTGCAGCGGCAGGTCGGAAGCGGACAGTTCGACATTCAGGACCACCACGTCGACGTCGAAGAAGAAGTAGAGGTCGATGTGAACCACCGACAGTTCGATTGCGGCCGCACCCGGCCGCGGCCGCATGCGGGCGGTGGCGATGTCGCGGCGGCGGAAGACCCGCATCGGCGCGCCTCCTTCATGCTGCCCCGCCAGCCCGTCGATGCGGCGGGCCCGGCCTTCCCCATACAAGAAGCGCTGCACGTAGGGCAGGAAGGTGACGAACTCGTTGTAGTGGCGTTCCTGGAAACTGCCGGCGGCGCCGGTGAATTCGTCCACCACCTCGCGCCAGGGCGACGCCTCGCCCTGTTCGGTCAACAACTGCCAAGGTGAGCGGCCAGCGGCCCGCGCCTCGGGTGACAGCATCAGCCGCAGCGGCCACAGCAGCACCTGGCGCAGGTGCCGCACCTGGGGCCGCGCGGCGTCGGGCATCAGCGCTCCAGGCGCCGGCGCTGGCCGGCGAGGTAGGTCCAGACGAAGTTGGCGGCGGCGTTGCTGGTCAGCTCGGCATGGTCGAAGACGGGCGCCACTTCCACGCAGTCCATGCCGACGAAGGGCAGGTCGGCCAGTTCCTCCAGCACGGTCAGCACCTGGTTGGTGGTCAAGCCGCCGGGTTCGGGCGTGCCGGTGCCGGGGGCGAAGGCGGGGTCCAGGCAGTCGATGTCCAGGCTGAGGTACAGCGGCGGATCGCCCTGCGCGCGCAGGCGGGCGCGGATGCCTTGCAGCACCGGCGCCAGCTGCGCCGGCGACTCCAGCCCGCGCAGCGCCCGCGCGGTGTGGATGAGGCCGCCGCGGTCGGCCACGTACTCGCGCGCCTCGCGCAACCCGGCCGAGCGGATGCCCAGCTGCACGAAGCAGGACGGCAGGGCCAGGCCTTCTTCCAGGGCCTCGTGCACCCAGGTGCCGTGCCCGCTGGGTTCGCCGAAGTGGTCGGTCCAGGTGTCGCAATGGGCGTCGAAATGGATCACCGCCAGCGGGCGGCCCAGCACGGCGCGGTAGGCGCGCAGGAGGCTCAAGGTGACGGAGTGGTCGCC
>CBIHPZ010000668.1:0-2759 GCA_966211865.1 uncultured Aquabacterium sp. | reverse complement strand
GATCACCGCTTGCATGCCCGCGGTGAAACGCAGGAAGTCGGCCTCCATGCCGTCCGAGAAGATCACGCCGTTCTCGGGCATTTGCGATCGAAGCTGCAGCGGGCATTGCGCGTTGACCGTGCCATACACCAGCGCCGCGCTGGAACTGCGCGACGGGAAGGGCTCCCTCACCGCAAACACCAGCTGCTCGGCGTCCCAGGGCTGTGCTTGGTAGGCCGGCTGCGCTGCCCCGAGCACGGCCCGCGCAATGCCCATCGAGCCGGTGACCACGCTCTTCAGCCACGCCGTCGAGCCGAGCCCGGTGGACACGATCACGCCGGACGAGGACTGGCATTCATGCCGCTCGCCGAGCCGGATTTCGTACTGCGCCGAGGCATGGCTGCGCGGGCCGATGAACAGGTCGTTGACGGCGCGCAGCACCTGCCCGTCGGACAGCACCGCCTGCGCCATCGTCACCGCCTTGGCCGGCCGCCGGCCCGCCGCCACGTCGCGCAGCACGGCCGCCAGGTCCTGCGGCCGGAATGGCAGCAGCACGCCGTCGTGGCGCGCAGGCTCGGGATTCAGGCCGATCAGCGGCTGCCCTTCCAGGTACTTCATCGTGTTGGCCACCAGGCCGTCCTGGCCCAGCGCGACGACGATGTCGTGTTCGGCGAAGACAAAGCTGGGCAGGTATTCGCGCTCCACCAGCTGGTAGCGGCCCCAGGCCTGCAGCGCCGTCACCGCGTGGTCCAGGCCTGTCGCATAGGCCGCGTCTTCCTTCAGGTAGTCGGAGAAGTCGGCCCCCAGGTGCTCCAGGTAGAAGCGGGCCTGGGCCAGCGTGTGGTGGCGGGCCACCAGGTCCTGCAGCCGGGTGCGGCGCGTGACCAACACCACCTTGCGGTCGTTTGCATTCACGATGACGAATTCCGGGTCGGTTTCGCCGGCGGCGCCAGCAGCGACTGCAGCAGTTCCGGCGAGATGCTGAATTGGCCAATGCGCTCGGCCCGCTCGGCAATGCCGCCGAAGGCCTGGGCGATCAACTGGCCCGGCTGCATTCCTGCGGCCGCCAAGGCCTGCACCGTGCGCGGGTCGGCGCCTTCAAGGGCCTGCATCACCGCAGCAACCCGATGCGCCTCGGCTTCAGCCAATGTCCGGCCGTTGCGTGCCTGTTCCTCCACCAGGTCGCGGCGCCGGCCTTCCAGCGCCACGTCGGCGGCCATCTGCTCTTCACGCAGGTCGTTCTCCTTGCGCATCACCATCGCCTTGGCTTCCATCTGCGTCTCGCGGATCTGGCGCTTCTTCTGCTCCACGGCAATCTCGGTGTCCAGTTCGTTCTGGCGGATGGCGCGATCGTTCTCGACGGCCGCCATGCGGCGCACCGACACCGCGTCGTCCGCCGCCTTCAGGTTCGATTCGCGCGCCTCGGCCTCCAGCGCGCGCGCCATGTCGGGCGTGGGCTTCACGGCGATGACGGACACGCCCAGCACCTCCACGCCCAGGGCCTGGATCTCCGGCTGCGCCGCCAGCTCCTTCTGCGCGCTGCGGGCGATCAGGGCCGACGCGCGCAGCGCCTGCTTCAGTTCCAGCGCCTGCACCGCCTGCTGCACGATCACCTCCACCTGCATGGCCACCCGGTCGCCCAGGCGCTTGGGGTCTTCCGACGCATGCGCCTGCCCGTCACGCGCCAATGAGAAATCCATCAGCGCTGCCAGCCGCCGCGGGTCGGCCACGCGGAAGGTCACCTGCCCCTGCACCGTCACGCTCTGGAAATCCGCCGTCGTCAGGCCCAGGATGAAGGGACGGTCCTGGCTGGCCAGGGGCACGGCCACCAGGGTGCTGGTGGGCGCGTGGTAGCAGAAAGACTGGCCGGCCCCTTCGCGCACGATGCGGCCGCCGCGGAACTGCATCAGGTGCATGGTGGGCTGGGCCTTGACGAAGCGGATGCCGAACATCATTCTTCCTTGTGAGTTGTACAGGGCAACTTAGTTGGGTTGCACAATACAACCTTCGGCAGCCCGCATCAACCCCCCAAGCCATGGCCAGCAAGACAGCCCACGCACGGACCGCCCGCCCGGCCGTGCCCTCCTTCCCGCGGCCCTTCACCACGGTGGACGTCGTGATCTTCACGGTGGTGGAAGACGCGCTGTCGGTGTTGCTGGTGCAGCGGCCAGCGGGCAGCGACGATCCCTTCCCCGGCGCCTGGGCGCTGCCCGGGGGTTTCGTCGACGTCGACCGCGATGCCGACCTGGAAGCCTGCGCCCGCCGCAAGCTGCTGGAGAAGACCAGCGTGGTCAGCCCCTACCTGGAGCAGCTGGGCAGCTGGGGTGGGCGCGCGCGTGATCCGCGCGGCTGGTCGGCCACCCACGTCTATTTCGCGTTACTGCCGGGGACCGGGCTGAAACTGGCCAAGGGCGCCAACGCCGCCGACGTCGGCTGGTTCGCCGTGGAACCGCTGCTGCGCCGCCCGAAGCTGGCCTTCGACCACGGCAGCATCCTGAAGGCCGCCGTCGAACGGCTGCGCGGCAAGGTGGAATACACCTCCCTGCCCGCCTTCCTGCTGCCCGAGCCCTTCACGCTGCCGCAGCTGCAGAAGACCTACGAAGTGGTGCTGGGCCGCCCGGTGGACAAGAGCGGCTTCCGCACCCGCATGCTGGCGGCCGACTTCCTGGACGAAGCCGGCTACGTGGCCGGCGAATCGAACCGGCCGGCGATGGGCTACCGGCTGCGCGACCGCAGCGCGCCGGTGGTGTTTCCGCGCACCTTCAGTCCGCGCGGGTGAG
>CBIHPZ010000667.1:0-2778 GCA_966211865.1 uncultured Aquabacterium sp. | reverse complement strand
TGGCCACCGGCCGCACCGACTACCCGAACCAGGTCAACAACGTCCTGTGCTTCCCGTACATCTTCCGCGGCGCGCTCGATTCCGGCGCCACGACAATCACCGACGCGATGGAGATCGCCGCGGTGCACGCCATCGCTGAACTGGCGCAGGCCGAGCAGAGCGACGTGGTGGCCAATGCCTACGGCGGCGCCACGCTCAGCTTCGGCCCCGAGTACCTGATCCCGAAGCCCTTCGACCCGCGGTTGATGATGAAGATCGCGCCGGCGGTGGCCAGGGCGGCGGTCGAATCGGGCGTGGCACTGCGCCCCATCGCCGACTACGACGCCTACACGGAGAAGCTGCAGAGCTTCGTCTATGCCTCGGGCCAGACGATGAAGCCGATCTTCAGCGTCGCCAAGAAGGCCGAGCGCAAGAACATCGCCTACGCCGAGGGCGAAGACCGCCGCGTGCTGCGGGCGGTGCAGGTGGTGGTCGACGAAGGCCTGGCACGGCCCTGGCTGGTCGGCCGCGCCTCGATCATCAAGCGCCGCATCGAGAAGTACGGCCTGCGCCTGAAGGAAGGCAAGGACTTCGAGATCGTCAACATCGACGACGACCCGCGCTACAAGGACTACTGGCAGACCTACCACCAGCTGACCGAGCGCAAGGGCGTCACCGAGCAACTCGCCAAGATCGAGATGCGGCGCCGGCTGACCCTGATCGCCAGCATGCTGCTCTACAAGGGCGAGGTCGACGGGATGATCTGCGGCACCTGGGGCTCCACCCAGCAGCACCTGACGCACATCGACCAGGTGATCGGCCGCCGCGCCGGCGTCAACACCTACGCCTGCATGAACGGGCTGATCCTGCCGGGCCGGCAGGTGTTCCTGGTCGACACCCACGTCAACTACGACCCGAGCGCCCAGCAGCTGGCCGAGATCACCGTGCTCGCGGCCGAGGAAATGCTGCGCTTCGGCGTGCAGCCGAAGGCGGCGCTGCTGTCGCACTCGAACTTCGGCTCCAGCGACAAGCCCTCGGCGGTGAAGATGCGCGAGGCGCTGGCCCTGGTGCGCGAATCGGCGCCCTGGCTGGAGATCGACGGCGAGATGCACGGCGACGCGGCGCTGGACGCCGCCTACCGCGGCGAACTGATGCCGCGTTCCACGCTCACGGGCGAGGCCAACCTGCTGGTGCTGCCGAACATCGACGCGGCCAACATCTCCTACAACCTGCTGAAGACTGCGGCCGGCGGCGGCATCGCCATCGGCCCGGTGCTGCTGGGCGCGAGCAAGCCGGTGCACATCGTGACGCCGTCGGCCACGGTGCGCCGCATCGTCAACATGACGGCGCTGACCGTGGCGGACGCGAACGCCGGCCGCTGAGCGCCAGCACGCGACATGGCCGGCGCTGCCCTGCGCCGGCTTTTTTTCATCCGTGGCGTTGAGAAGTCGGGGGCGCCGGACCGGCGCTTACCGCGGCAGCGCGGGGTCAATGAGGCCTCGCTAACCTTTGCGAGCGCCCGGAGGCGTCCGAGTCACCAAATTGGTGCAAGACCCTCCCCGCGCTCGGATGGTGTTTTCGAGCATTGGGTCAGTTTGCTCTTGACAAGCCCTAAACCTTCGAATTTGCGGGCGTTTTCGAGATTGTGAGCGCACACTCAATTCCGTGTTCCGTTGCCCAAATTTGAGGCACCCGGCTTGAGTTCGAAGGGGGGTTCCGCTACCATGGCGGCCTCAGTATTCAGGGTAATCCCGTGGGTTGGACCGCTCGGTCAGCGTTGCTCGGGTCAGTCAGAAGGTTAGGACTCGCTTCTCTGATCACACTGTCGGCGGTCGCCGCCGGCGGGGTGCAAGCCAAGGGGGTGACGAACCCGGACACGGACGGCGCGGCGGTCATCGCCCTGTCGACCCTGCCGAGTGAAGCGCAGCAGACGCATCGGTTGATCTACGCAGGCGGTCCGTTCCGCTACAGCAAGGACGGCACGATCTTCGGCAACCGCGAACGCCAACTGCCGCGGCGCGAACGGGGCTACTACCGTGAATACACGGTACCCACCCCAGGAGCCCGCAACCGCGGCGCCCGGCGCATCGTCTGCGGCGGCACCCCACCCACCCATCCTGAAGCCTGTTATTACACCGACGATCACTACGGCAGCTTCAAGCTGATTGCCCAGTGACCGTTTCTGATCCAGGACCCCTCGTTCTTGACTCTCGGAGGAACGCGACCATGCTGCTGCAGACCGTCCGTCCCAATATCGTCCAGGCCATCCGCGCCTACCGTGTTGAAGACCTGATGCAGGCCGCCGAAGGCGCCGGCCAGCATTTCCTGTATGCCAACCTGGTCGATGCCCAATCGAAGCAGGACGTGCTCGAGAAGATCGCCGAGTCCTTCCTCTTCCCGGCGCATTTCGGCAAGAACCTCGACGCGCTGTTCGACTGCATGACCGACCTGGTCAACCGCGCCGGCTCCCAGCCGGGCTTCGTGGTCGTGCTGGAGCAGTTGCCCGACAACCCGAAGTTCGACCGCGAAGCGCGCGAGCAGCTGCTGGACGTGTTCCGCGATGCGGCCGACTTCTGGGCCGAGCGCCGCGTCTCCTTCCGCTGCTTCTACTCCTTTGCCGTCGCGCGCAGTGCCGATGCCAGTGCCTGGGAACGCGTGGAAGTGGCGCCGGCCGCCGAGAAGCCCGCCCCGAAGGCGGTGTCGAAGAATGGCGTGAACCCGAACTTCGGCATGAACATGCCCATGATGAGCAGCGCCTTCGACACGGCGATGTGGCTCAACGCCGCCTGACCGGCAAAG
>CBIHPZ010000666.1:0-2787 GCA_966211865.1 uncultured Aquabacterium sp. | reverse complement strand
GGCGGCCAGCCGCTGAGGAACCGGCATGGCCAAGTTCTTCATCGACCGGCCCATCTTCGCCTGGGTCATCGCGCTGTTCATCATCGTCGCGGGCGCCGTCTCGATCACGCAGCTGCCCATCTCGCAGTACCCGCCGGTGGCGCCGCCGTCCATCGTCGTCAGCGCGGTGTACCCGGGCGCCTCGGCGCAGACCATGGAAGAGGCGGTCATCAGCGTCATCGAGCAGGAGATGAACGGCTCGCCCGGCCTCATCTACATGGAATCGGTGACGCAGGCCAACGGCTCGGGCTCGATCACGCTCAGCTTCCAGCCCGGCACCAATGCCGACCTGGCGCAGGTGGACGTGCAGAACCGCCTCAGCCGCGCCACGCCGCGCCTGCCCGCGGCCGTCACCCAGCAGGGCGTGCGCGTGGACAAGGCCCGCTCCAACTTCCTGTTGTTCACCATCCTGTCGTCGGACAACCCGGCCTACGACCCCATCGCACTGGGCGACTACGCCTCGCGCAACGTGCTGCCCGAGATCCAGCGCATCCCCGGCGTCGGCCAGGCGCAGCTCTTCGGCACCGAGCGCGCCATGCGCATCTGGATCGACCCGGCCAAGCTGCAGGGCTTCAACCTCTCGGCCACCGACGTCACCAACGCCATCCGCGCGCAGAACGCGCAGGTCTCGTCCGGCACCATCGGCGAACTGCCCAACGTGCCGGGCCAGGCCATCTTCGCCACCGTGGTGGTGAACGGCCAGCTGGGCAACGTGGAGCAGTTCGGCAACGTGCAGCTGCGCGCCAACCCCGACGGCTCCAGCGTGCGCCTGCGCGACGTGGCCCGCATCGAGCTGGGCGCGCAGAACTACGCCACCGCGGCGCGGCTGAACGGCAAGCCGTCCACCGGCATCGGCGTGCAGCTGTCGCCCAGCGGCAATGCGCTGGCCACGGCCGAGGCCATCAGGAAGCGCATGACCGAGCTCTCCGCCTACTTCCCGCCAGGCGTGCGCTTCGACATCCCCTACGACAGCTCGCGCTTCGTGAAGATCTCGATCTCGCAGGTGGCCGAGACGCTGCTGGAAGCGGTGGCCCTGGTGTTCGTGGTGATCTTCCTGTTCCTGCAGAACTGGCGCTACACGCTCATTCCCACGCTGGTCGTCCCCATCGCGCTGCTGGGCACCTTCGGCGTGCTGCTGGCCCTGGGCTTCTCGATCAACGTGCTGACCATGTTCGGCATGGTGCTGGTCATCGGCATCGTGGTGGACGACGCGATCGTGGTGGTCGAGAACGTCGAGCGCATCATGAGCGAGGAAGGCTTGAGCCCGCGCGCCGCCACGCGCAAGGCCATGGGCCAGATCTCGGGCGCCATCATCGGCGTGACCGTGGTGCTGATCTCGGTGTTCGTGCCGCTGGCCTTCTTCGCGGGCTCGGTGGGCAACATCTACCGCCAGTTCTCGGCGGTGATGGTGGCGTCCATCGGCTTCTCGGCCTTCATGGCGCTGTCCCTCAGCCCGGCCCTGTGCGCCACGCTGCTGAAGAAGGTGGAAGCCGGCCACCACCATGAGAAGCGCGGCTTCTTCGGCGCCTTCAACCGCGGCTTCACCCGCACCGCCAAGCGCTACGAAGGCACGCTGGCCCGGCTGCTGAAGCGCACCGGCCGCATGATGGTCATCTACCTCGTTATTGCAGCGGCCCTGGGTTTCCTCTTCACCCGCCTGCCTTCGGCCTTCCTGCCCGCCGAGGACCAGGGGACGATGCTGGTCAACGTGCAGCTGCCGCCCGGGGCCACGGTGAACCGCACGCGCGAGGTGATGGCGCAGGTCGAGCAGTTCATGCTCAAGCAGCCCGAGGTGCAGGGCATGGTCAGCGTGCTGGGCTTCAGCTTCTCGGGCCAGGGGCAGAACGCCGCTTTAGGCTTCATCACGCTCAAGGACTGGGACGAGCGCAAGGGCGACAACCAGTCGGCGCAGGCGCTGGCGCGGCGCGCCTTCGGCGGCCTGGCCGGCATCCGCGACGCCATCATCTTTCCGCTCAGCCCGCCGCCCATCCCCGAACTGGGCCAGGCCAGCGGCTTCACCCTGCGCCTGCAGGACCGCGGCGGCAACGGCCGCGCCGCGCTGGTGGCCGCGCGCAACCAGCTGCTGGGGCTGGCGGCGCAAAGCAAGGTGGTGAGCGGCGTGCGGCCCGACGGCCTGGAAGACGCCGCGCAGCTGCAGCTGGACATCGACCGCGACAAGGCCGCCAGCCTGGGCGTGCCCTTCGACGCCATCAACGCCACCATTTCCACCGCGCTGGGCTCCAGCTACGTCAACGACTTTCCGAACGCCGGCCGGCTGCAGCGCGTCATCGTGCAGGCCGATGCCCCTTCGCGCATGCAGCCCGAAGACCTGCTGCGCCTGAACGCGGTGAACACCCGCGGCCAGCCGGTGCCGCTGTCGGCCTTCGCCAGCACGCGCTGGATCACCGGCCCGATGCAGACCATCCGCTACAACGGCTACCCGGCCATGCGCATCTCGGGCGACGCCGCGCCCGGCCGCAGCACCGGCGACGCCCTGGCCGAGATGGAGCGCCTGGTGGCCCAGCTGCCGCCCGGCTTCGGCTACGAATGGACCGGCCAGTCGCGCGAGGAGAAGCTCTCGGGCTCCACCGCGTTGATCCTGGTCGTCTTCTCGATGCTGGCGGTGTTCCTGTGCCTGGCCGCGCTTTATGAGAGTTGGACCATTCCGGTGGCCGTGCTGCTGGTGGTGCCGCTGGGCGTGCTGGGCGTGGTGCTGGCCACGCAGTTCCGCGGCTTCAGCAACGACGT
>CBIHPZ010000665.1:0-2803 GCA_966211865.1 uncultured Aquabacterium sp. | reverse complement strand
ATCGGCGGCATCGGCTCCATCCGCGGCGCGCTGCTCGCGGCCATGTTGATCGGCATCGTCGACACCTTCGGCAAGGTCTTCGTGCCGCAGGCGGCGGGCGTGGGCGTGTACCTGTTGATGGCGCTGATCCTGCTGTGGCGGCCGCAGGGCCTGTTCAAGGCGGCTTGAGGAGCGGCGCGATGGAAGACACCCGCACTCGCCTGGCCTTCGTGATCACGGCCTTCGCCGCGCTGGCGCTGTGGCCGCTGGCCGCGGGCTCCTACGGCCTGGACCTGGTCACCAAGATCATGGTCTACGCCATCTTTGCGCTGAGCCTGGAGCTGCTGGTGGGCACCACCGGGCTCGTGTGCTTCGGGCAGGCGGCCTTCTTCGGCATCGGCGCGTATGCCGCGGTGCTGCTGTCGCCGGCCGACGCGCCGGCTTCCGCGCTGTGGCTGCTGCCGGTGGCCGCCCTGGCCGCGGGGCTGTACGCGCTGGCGGTGGGCGCGCTGTCGCTGCGCACGCAGGGCGTGTACTTCATCATGGTGACGCTGGCCTTCGCGCAGATGGCCTACTACGTGGTGCACGACACGCCGCTGGGCGGTGGCACCGACGGCATCTACCTGATGATGAAGCCCACGCTGCTGGGCTTGGACCTGGACGCGCCTTTCGTGATCTATGGCGTCACGCTGGGCTGCCTGGCCGGCGTGTTCGCGCTGCTGGCCCTGGTCAAGCGCTCGCCCTTCGGACGGGCACTGGCGGGCATCAAGGCCAACGAGCAGCGCATGCGCGCCACCGGCTTTTCCACCTACCCGTACAAGCTGGCGGCCTTCACGCTCTCCGGCATGCTGGCCGGCGTGGCGGGCTTCCTGTTCGCGGTGAAGGACGGCTTCGTCAACCCGGAGCTGATGAGCTGGCATTTCAGCGGCGCGGTATTGATCATGATCATCCTGGGCGGCCTGGGCCACCTGCGCGGCGCCTTGGTCGGGGCCTTCGCCTTCGCGCTGCTGCAGGAGTTCTTCAAGTCGGAAGCGATCTTCGGTGCCTTCGCCAAGCACTGGCATCTCGGGCTGGGCCTGACCATCATCGCCAGCGTGGCGCTGCTGCCGCGTGGCATCGTCGGGTTGCCGGCGCAGTGGCGGCAGCGCCTCACCGGGCGACGCACCGCGCCCGCCGTCGCCCTGGAGGCCGGCCATGAGTGAGGTGCTGCTGAAAGGCGAGGCCATCACCCGCCGCTGGGGCGGCCTGGTGGCGGTGGACCGCGTCTCGATCGCGCTGGCGCGCGGCCAGGTGCATGCGGTGATCGGCACCAACGGCGCCGGCAAGTCCACGCTGATCAACATCCTCTCGGGCGAAATCCCGCCGTCCTCGGGCCGCGTGGAACTGCTGGGCCAGGACGTGACGGCCTGGCCCCAGCCGAAGCGCGCCCGCGCAGGCCTGGGCCGCAGCTACCAGCGCACCACCATCTACCCGCAGTTCACGGTGCTGGAGAACTGCCGGCTGTCCGCGCAATCGCGCGTGCAGCAGCAGTGGGCCTGGTGGCGCGACGCCCAGCGCGACGAGCAGAGCAATGCGACGGCGCGCGAAGCCGCGGCGAAGGCCGGCCTTGCCCACGTGCTCGATCGCCCCGCCGGCCTGCTGTCGCACGGCCAGAAGCGCCAGCTGGAAATCGCCATGTGCCTGGCCACCGCGCCCCAGGTGCTGCTGCTGGACGAGCCGCTCGCCGGCATGGGCGCCGAAGAGACCGAGCGCATGCTGGCCCTGCTGGCCGAACTGCGCGCCGGCCACGCCATCCTGCTGGTGGAGCACGACATGGACGCGGTGTTCCGCATCGCCGACCGCATCACGGTGATGGTGAACGGCGCGGTGATCGCCAGCGGCCCGCCCGACGCGGTGCGCAACGACCCGCAGGTGCAGGCCGCTTACCTTGGGAGTCATGAATGAACGGCCCCACGACGGCGGACACCCTGCTCGACGCCCGCGGCCTGCATGCCTGGTACGGCTCCAGCCACGTGCTGCAGGGCGTGGACATCAGCATCCGCCGCGGCGAGACCGTGGGCCTGCTGGGCCGCAACGGCATGGGCAAGAGCACGCTGATCCGCACGCTGCTGGGCCACGTGGCGCAGCGCGAAGGCCACATCGCCATCGCCGGCGCCGACTGCTCCCGCTCGAAGCCGCACGAGGTGGCGCGCCGCGGCATCGCCTACGTGCCGGAGGGCCGCGGCGTGTTCCCCAACCTGAGCGTGCGCGAGAACCTGCTGATGGCCTCGCGCCCGCCGGCCGACGCCAAGGGCTGGCACCTGGCCCGTGTGCTCGCCACCTTCCCGCGCCTGCAGGAGCGCTTCGAGCACCTGGGCGGCCAGCTCTCCGGCGGCGAGCAGCAGATGCTGTCCATCGGCCGCGCGCTGATGACCCAGCCCGCGCTCGTCATCCTGGACGAGGCCACCGAAGGCCTCGCGCCGCTGGTGGTGGCCGAGATCTGGCGCGTCATCGGCGAGATCCGCGCCAGCGGCATCGCCACGTTGATCGTCGACCGCGACTACCGCAAGGTGCTGTCGCACAGCGACCGTGCGCTGGTGCTGCAGAAAGGCCGCGTGGTGCTGCAGGGCGAAGCGGCCACCGTGGCCGCCGACCCCGCGCTGGCGGGCTGCCTGGGCGTTTGAACATCCAACCCGAACGAGGTCCCCATGGCCGGCTTCTTCGACGACCCCACGCAACTTGCCCCGCCACGCACGCTGTGCGAACGCCGGCCCGACGGCACGCTGCTGCTGCGCTCGCCGGAACCGCTGGGCGACTACGCGCGCTGCATCGGCGAGTGGGTGGA
>CBIHPZ010000664.1:0-2804 GCA_966211865.1 uncultured Aquabacterium sp. | reverse complement strand
CAGCACGCAGAGCAGGCGCTGCACTTGTCCGGCGCGGACGGGTCGTGGTGGGCGCCGGCAGGGTCGTGGGCGGTGGGGTGTGAGGCTTCGACGTTGTGGACGTGCGCGCCACCGCCTTGAACCTGGCCATGGGCTTGGGCGTGCCTTTGGTGGCGGTCTTGGTCGCCGCCGTGGCCGTGGCCTTGGCCGCTGCCGTGCGCATGGCCATCCGCCGGCTGCGCATGCGCAGCCACCATCGGCGCCATGCCGTGGCCGCCCTCACCCGCGCTCATGCAGGGCATGGCCGCCGCCACCGCGCCCCGGAACGGGAGCAGCACGGCGAGCAGGACCAGGAGCCAGAGGCGAATCAGCTTCACGGCGAGAAGGCTAACAGAGGGGCCCGAGCGGGCCGGGGGTAGGGACGGGCAGCCATCGTAGACCTTGCCTTGGTGGGAAGGTCAAGTGCAGGCGGGCCATATCGGCAACGCGGGCAAGGGCTCTGCGCCAAGTGCTTCGGTTCGCGGAAAGCGGGCCGTAGGATGCCGGGCATGTCCTTTTCCCTCCACCCCCGCCTGGTGCCTTTGCGCGCCAAGCCTGCCGCGGCACTCGACGCCGCCCGGGTGGTGGCCGTCCGGCCCGCGCGTGGCGCGGTCAAGGTGCCTGCGTGCAGGCCCAGGACCGCACTTCCCTGAGCCCGGCGATCCGCAGCACTTCCACCCTTTCGCGCACCTTTTCGATCGCCGGGCCCCCTCGCCCGCGCTTCGGTCGTGAGCCTGCCGGTTGGCTGGCTTGCGCGCCATCGACAGGACGCCAGGATGGACACCCTGCTGCTGCAACAACACGAGCGCACGCTCACTGAACTGGACCACGCACGCCTGCAGCGCCTGCTGCCACGCGCCGGCGGCACGCCGCGCGAACCCGGTGCCGCGGCGCTGCAGGCCGCCATCGACAACGCCGAGCTGGTGCACGGCCGGGCGATGCCCGGCGACGTCGTCACCATGCACTCGCGCGTGGAACTGGCCGAACCCGGCACCGGGCGGCGCCAGGTGCTGACGCTCTGCTACCCGGCCGACGCCGACCCGGCCGCGGGCTGCGTGTCGGTGCTGTCACCCGCCGGCGCTGCGCTGCTGGGCCTGCGCGTGGGGGCCCTGGCACGGTGGTGCACACCGGGCGGCGAGGAGGTGCAGGCCCGGGTTGCCGCGCTGCTCTTCCAGCCCGAAGCCACCGGCGACTTCACGCGATAGGGGGATCACGATGAACACCCTTGCGTTCGCTGCTGCTCGTCACCGACCTTTCCGACGCCGCCCTGCCCGCGCTGCAGCGCGCCGCGCACCTGGCTTCCGAGCTGCGGGCCGGCCTCACCGTGCTCACTGCCGCGGCCGATGGCCCGGCCAACCCCTGGCGCGACGCGCTGCGTCCGCCCGTCATCGCGACCCTGGCGCTGCAGCGCACGCGCCGCCTGCTGAACCGCCTGTCACGCGAAGTACGCGGCCCGTGTGAGCTGCGGCTGATGGCCGAAGGCGGCGACCGCGACGCCATGGCGCAGATCGGCCGTGCAGCCGAGCAGGCGGACCTGCTGCTGCTGGCCAGCCCGCGCGGCAATCCGCTGCGCGCCATGCTGCTGGGCACGCCGGCCGAGCGCGTGCTGCGCATCGCCCGCCGGCCGGTGCTGGTGGTCAAGCAGGCGCCGCCGCTGCCTGCCTCGCCGTACCGGCGCGTGCTGCTGCCGGTGGACCTGGCCGACGAGGGAGGCGATGCGGCGGCACCGGCCCTCGGGCTGGCTGCGCGCGTGGCGCCGGATGCGTCGCTGCACCTGCTGCACGCGATGATGCCGGGCATGGAATCGCGGCTGCGGCTGGCCGGCGTTTCCGACGAGCTGCTGCGATCGCAGCGCCAGCGCACGCAAGCCGCGCGGCTGCATCGCCTGTGGAGCATGGCCGCGTCTTTTCCGCGTCAGCGTGTCCTGGCCAGCGTGGGCGAGGGTCCGCCCTGTGGCCTGGCGCTGAAGAAGTCGCGCGAGCTGTCGGCCGACCTGATCGTCGTGGGCAAGCAAGGCCGCTCGGCGCTGGGCGACTTCCTGCTGGGCAGCACGGCGCGCCGGCTGCTGGCCGAAGCGGACGCCGACGTGCTGGTCATCCCGCGGGCGCACTGCACCCGGCTGGGCGTGCCGCAGCCGGC
Organism: uncultured Aquabacterium sp.; assembly: GCA_966211865.1. Classification (GTDB taxonomy): domain Bacteria; phylum Pseudomonadota; class Gammaproteobacteria; order Burkholderiales; family Burkholderiaceae_C; genus Pseudaquabacterium. Next base: position 647 of record CBIHPZ010000664.1, on the reverse strand, counting down.
CTGAACCGCGAGGCTCAGGCCGCCGGCGCGGCGTGGAACCCGGCCAGCACCGCCGCGATGCGCACCCGGTGGTCGCGGTCGTGGTCCAGCAGTTCCGTGACGAGGTCGACGACGCTGCAGACGCGGTCGTCGACCCGCAACGCCTCGCGTGCGAGTTGCTCGGGCGTGCAGCCCATCAGCAACGCCACCAGCGCGCGTCGCATGGCGCCGAACTCGGCCAGCGCGGGCTGCACCTCGCGCGCCAGGTAGCCCCGCTCTTCAGGCCAATGGCCGACCTCCATGGGCTCCAGGAACGGACGGTCTTCCGCCAGCGTGCGCCGGATGCGCGGCGCGTACAGGTCCGATTCGCAATCGCGCACGTGCCACAGCTGCTCCAGCAGCGGCATCTTGTCCCGCAGGGACGGCGCACGCAGCAGCGGGTCCGGCAGCGTGGGGTAGACGGCTTCCAGGAAGGCCGGCATTTCCAGCAAGGCGCGGATCGGGATCGGTGACGGATTCGGCATGGGCAGGGAGGGCGGTGGAGGCGGTGGCCGTGGCGGGGCGCGTTGGGCGCGTGGCGGCGGAGTCTAGGCGCCGTCCGAAGCCGTGGCGCCGACCATGCCCGATGGTCATGGGGAACCGCCATTCCCGCATGCCCGTCGCCGCGC
>CBIHPZ010000663.1:0-2805 GCA_966211865.1 uncultured Aquabacterium sp. | reverse complement strand
GCGCTGAACGAGGCGCTGCGCGACTGGGTCACCAACGTCGAGAACACCTTCTACATCATCGGCACGGTGGCAGGGCCGCACCCGTATCCGGCGATGGTGCGCGACTTCCAGCGCGTGATCGGCGACGAATGCCTGATGCAGTTGCCGGCGCAGATCGGCCGCCAGCCCGATGCCGTGATCGCCTGCGTCGGCGGCGGCAGCAACGCGATGGGCATCTTCTACCCGTACATCGAGCACGAGAAGGTGCGCCTGATCGGCGTCGAAGCCGCAGGGCAGGGCCTGGCCAGCGGCAAGCACGCGGCTTCGCTGTCGGCCGGATCACCCGGCGTGCTGCACGGCAACCGCACCTACCTGCTGCAGGACGACAACGGCCAGATCATCGAGACGCACTCCATTTCGGCCGGCCTCGACTACCCCGGCGTCGGCCCCGAGCATGCGTACCTGAAGGACATCGGCCGGGCTGAATACGTCGGCATCACCGACGACGAGGCGTTGGCTGCGTTCCATCGCCTGTGCCGCACCGAAGGCATCATCCCCGCCCTCGAGTCCAGCCATGCCGTCGCCCATGCGATGAAGCTGGCCGCGACGATGAAGCCTGACCAGCACCTGCTGGTGTGCCTGTCCGGCCGCGGTGACAAGGACATCGGCACCGTCGCCGACCTGTCCGGCGCCACCTATTACGACCGTCCGTCGCAGGGCGGCCAGATGGTGAAGGGAGGCCGGGCATGAGCCGCATCACCACCACGCTGGACGCGCTGAAGGCCGCGGGCCGCAAGGCGCTCATTCCCTACGTGACGGCGGGCGACCCATTCCCCGACGCCACCGCGGAAGTCATGCAGGCGCTGGCCGCGGGCGGTGCCGACATCATCGAACTCGGCGTGCCCTTTTCCGACCCGATGGCTGATGGCCCGGTGATCCAGCAGGCCTCGGAGCGCGCGCTGGCGCGCGGCATCGGCATGGCGCAGGTGCTGGACGCGGTGCGGGCCTTCCGCCGCACCGACGCGAAGACGCCCGTGGTGCTGATGGGCTACGCGAACCCGATCGAGCGCTACGACCAGCGCCACGGCGCCGGCGCCTTCATCGCGGCGGCGCGCGAGGCGGGGGTCGACGGCGTGCTGGTCGTCGACTACCCGCCCGAAGAATGCGAGGCCTTTGCGGCCGAACTGAAGGCGGCCGGCCTGGACCTGATCTTCCTGCTCGCTCCCACCTCGACCGAGGAGCGCATGGCCCTGGTCGCGCGCATCGCCAGCGGCTACGTCTACTACGTCTCGCTCAAGGGCGTGACGGGGGCAGGGCACCTGGACACCTCCGCGGTGGCCGAAGCACTGCCACGCATCCGCCGGCATGTCAAGATTCCGGTGGGTGTAGGCTTCGGCATTCGCGATGCGCAGAGCGCCCGGGCCGTGGCCCAGGTGGCCGACGCGGTGGTGATCGGTTCGCGGCTGGTGCAGATCCTGAACGACCAGCCGCGCGACACGGTGGCCGCAGCGGCCCAGGCCTTCATGGCCGAGATCCGCGCGGCGCTCGACAAACCCTGATCGTTTCCTAACGCCCGAAGTCGGCGGGTGACCTGCCCGCCGACCTGTCCGCCGCAGACCCCGAAGGAGTTGATGGATGAGCTGGCTCGAAAAACTGCTGCCGCCCAAGATCCAGCAGACCGACCCGACCGAGCGCCGCTCGGTGCCGGAAGGCCTGTGGGTCAAGTGCCCGGCCTGCGAGACGGTGCTCTACAACACCGACCTGGCGCAGAACGTCAACGTCTGCCCCAAGTGCGACCACCACCACCGCATCGGCGCCCGCGCGCGGCTCGATGCCTTCCTGGATGCCGAGGGCCGCTACGAGATCGGCCAGGAGGTGGTGCCCGTCGACCCGCTGAAGTTCAAGGACAGCCGCAAGTACCCCGAGCGCCTGAAGGACGCGCTGGAATCCACCGGCGAGACCGATGCGCTGATCGTGCTCGGCGGTGCGGTCATGAGCGTGCCGCTGGTCGCCGCCTGCTTCGAATTCGACTTCATGGGCGGCTCCATGGGCTCGGTGGTGGGCGAGCGCTTCGTGCGCGGCGTCGAGACCGCGATCGAGCAGAAGGTGCCCTTTGTCTGCTTCACCGCCACCGGCGGCGCGCGCATGCAGGAAGGCCTGTTCAGCCTGTTGCAGATGGCCAAGACCAATGCCGCGCTGACGCGGCTGGCCAAAGCCAAGCTGCCCTACATCAGCGTGCTGACCGACCCGACCATGGGCGGCGTGTCCGCCAGCTTCGCTTTCGTCGGCGACGTGGTGCTGGCCGAGCCCAAGGCGCTGGTGGGCTTCGCCGGTCCGCGGGTGATCGAGAACACCGTGCGCGAGAAGCTGCCCGAGGGCTTCCAGCGCGCCGAGTTCCTGCTGAAGAAGGGCGCCGTCGACCAGATCGTCGACCGCCGCCAGCTGCGCCCGCGCATCGCGCAGATGCTGGCGATGCTGCAGCGCCAGAGCGCTGACGCGGTCGCCTGACCGCGGACCACACCTGACCGACACCCACCGGGCCCCAAGCGGCCCGGTTTTGCATTGATGACCACGCCCAGCACCCTGGCCGACTGGCTCGCCCACTGCGAGCGCCTGCACCCGAAGACGATCGACATGACGCTGGACCGCGTCAACGCGGTGCGCGACCGGTTGGGCCTGAAGTTCCACGTGCCGGTGATCAGCGTGGCCGGCACCAACGGCAAGGGCTCCACCTGCGCGATGCTCGAATGCATCGGCCTGCAGGCCGGCTACCGCGTGGGCCTGTACATCAAGCCCCACCTGGTGCACTTCGAGGAACGCTGCCGC
>CBIHPZ010000662.1:0-2811 GCA_966211865.1 uncultured Aquabacterium sp. | reverse complement strand
GCGCCGGTCATGCCGCTGGGCGGCGGCCGCCGTCGAAGCTTTCTGCAGGTGGGTGGTCGATGCCGCTGGCGCTGCGCGCCCGTTCGGCGTAGCGGTTGAAGCGCCAGGCCGTGGCTTCCTGCGTGATGCGGCGCCAGACGATGCGCTTTTCGGCCGGGCTCAGCACGGGCCAGTCCTGCACCTCGTCCTCGGTGCGGCCGCAGCCCTTGCACACGGCGTCGCCCTGCGCGGTGGAGCAGATGGCGATGCAGGGCGCGTCCGGCGTGTGGGCGTACCAGGCCAGCCAGGCCTCGCGTGCGGCGGGCGGCATGGTGTCCTCGTCGGCCAGCGGCTCGCGGTAATAGACCATCAGCGCGTACACCTCGGCCAGCGCACGCACCTCGGGGCAGGCGCTGATGCCGTCGGGCGACGGGGAGCGTTCGCGCCACCAATTGATGGCCGATTCGATGTCGGTGATGTGGATGCCGGCCATCAGGGGTGCGGGAAGGGGGAAGATGCCGGAAACGGCTGATGCGGGGTGGGCAGGGGGCGGCAAGCATAGCCTGTCCCTTCGGCCACCGCCGCGGTGTAAGCCCGGTGTCCCCACGCCCGACCGACCCACCATGAGACCAGCGATGTTCACCCGCCTCACCGTGCCCTGGCTGGGGCTATTCGGCCTGTCGATCACTGCCGCCGCCCAGGGTGCAGCCAGCTGCCAGGCGGTGTCGGGCCCGCGCCAGGTGCAGCTGGTGGAGCTGTACACCTCCGAAGGCTGCAGTTCCTGCCCGCCGGCGGACCGCTGGCTGTCCACGCTGAAGGGGCGGCCCGACGTGCTGGCGGCCGCCTTCCACGTCGCCTACTGGGACCACCTGGGCTGGCGCGACCGCTTCGCGAGCGCAGCCTTCACGGCACGCCAGTCACAGCAGCAGCGCAGCAGTGGCGCGCGCTTCGTCTACACGCCGCAGGTGTTGGTGGACGGGCGCGACTGGCGCCGCTGGCCGGACCTGCCGCCCGCGTCGCCGACGCCGCCGGTGGCGCACATCCGACTGGAGCGCGAGAGCGACACGAAGGTGGCAGTGGAGGTGGCCGCCACCGGCTCGGCACCGGCCACGCTGGCGGCGTGGTGGGTGCTGCTGGAAGACGGCCATGAATCGCGCGTGAAGGCCGGCGAGAACGACGGCGCCACGCTGAAGCACGACCACGTGGTGCGCAGCTACGCGCAACGTGCGCCCTGGAACCCGGGTGACGGCCCGCAGCGCTTCACGATCGACGCGCCGCGTGCGGGGGAGGGTGGACGGCCGGCGCGCCTGCTGTTCGTCGTCACCGACGGCGGGGGCGGCACGCCGCTGCAGGCCGTGCAGTTAGGCTGTTAGGCGGCGCCGGGGGCTGGTGGCCGGCCCGCGTGCGGGCCGGTGGGGACCGTCAACTTGCCCGCTGACGGCCCGGCGAAGGGCCAGCGAAGGCCCAGTCAAAAGGCCCACGGGCCCCGAGCGAGGGCCCGATGCAGGCGCGCGATCAGCGGCGCGGGCCGTTGTTGCGGCGGAAGCCAGCCGGGCGGCCGGCGGGGCCGTTGGCCGGGCCGCCGTGGGGGCGACGCTCGAACGGACGGCCGCCGTGGCCGCGGTCTTGCGGCGCGCCCTGGAAGTCGCCGCCACGGGCATCACCGCGGAAGCCCCCCTGGAAGCCGCCTTGCGGGCCACCCTGGAAACCGCCCTGGAAGCCGCCGCCTTGATGACCGCCGTGATGGGGCTGGCCGCCGTGGCGCGGACCGCCGTGGAAGCCGCGGTCATCACCGCGGTCGTTGCCGCGCTGGAAGCCGCGGTCATCGCCACCCCGGTCGTTGCCGCGGTCGAAACCACGGTCGAAGCCCTGGCCGCCACGCGGAGCGCCGTGCGGCGCGCCACCGTGCGGCGCGCGGCCGCCGAAGCCGCCACGCGGACCCGCGCCGCGGCCGAAGCCCCGGCCCAGCGGCTTGCCGAACGAACGGTCGCCGGCCGGCTTGTCCGACGGTGCCGGCGTCTTCGGCTCCAGGCCCGGGATCACCGTGGCGCTGATGCGCTGGGTGGTGAAGCGCTCGATGCGGCGGATCATGCCGATGTCGCGGCGCTCGGCCAGCGTGATGGCCAGGCCCGTGCGGCCGGCGCGGCCGGTGCGGCCGATGCGGTGCACGTAGTCTTCCGCCTTCATCGGCAGGCCGAAGTTGATGACGTGGGTGATGGTGGGCACGTCGATGCCGCGGGCAGCGACGTCGGTGGCCACCAGCACGCGCAGCTGGCGCTGGCGCAGGCCCTGCAGCACGCGGTTGCGGCGGCCTTGCGGCATGCCGCCGTGCAGCGCGGCCACTTGATGGCCGATCTCGCCCAGCTTGAAGGCCAGTTCGTCGGCGTCACGCTGCGTGCTGGTGAAGACCACGGCCTGGTCCAGGTCGCGGTCGGCCAGCAACTGCTCCAGCAGGGCGTGCTTGTGGAAGGGGCTGTCGGCCCAGTGCAGGCGCTGCTCGATCTGCGCGTGCGTGTCGGTGTGCGACGCGACGTTGATGCGCTGCGGGCTGCGCGTCAGCTGCTGCGCCAGGTGGCCGACGTTGCCGGCGAAGGTGGCGCTGAACATCAGCGTCTGGCGGCTTTCCGGCAGCGACTGGGCGACGGTGGTGATGTCGTCGATGAAGCCCATGTCCAGCATGCGGTCGGCTTCGTCCAGCACCAGCATTTCCACCTGCGACATGATCGCGGCGCCCGAGCCCATCAGGTCGAGCAGGCGGCCGGGGGTGGCGATGAGGATGTCCAGCGGGCCGCGCAGGGCCTTGAGCTGGGCGTGGTAAGGCACGCCGCCGAC
>CBIHPZ010000661.1:0-2819 GCA_966211865.1 uncultured Aquabacterium sp. | reverse complement strand
GGCGGGCTTCGGCTTCCTCCAGCGTGGGCAGTGCGGCGGCCACGGCGTCGACCTCGGACCGCCACTGGGCGTAGGACTCGCTGCGGTCGAAGAGGGCCAGCAGCTCGGCGCGCTGTGCGTCGGTGCGCGGGCCCAAGTCCAGCACGGTGGCACTGCCGCCGTGTTCACGCGCTTCCGCGGCCAGCGGCTCGAACAGCGCCGCCTGCGCCTCGGGCAGCAGGTAGGCGCCGTCGCGCAGCGAGACGCAGCCCAGCGTCTTCAGCGCACGCCAGATGCGCAGGCGCACGGCGTTCGGCTGCGTGGGCAGCGCAAGGATCAGGACGGCGAACATGGAGTGAAATATATACTCGTTCCGTAGAAATATCTATTTCACACGTCGTTCACCAGCATGCCCGGCCGCCGGGACGCCGTGGTGACAATCCCTTCATGCCCCTCGTTTCCCTGATTCGCGCGGCGCTGCCGCTGTGCGCCGCCACCCTGCTCGGCGCCTGCGGGCAGCTCGCCACCCACCCGGCGCTGGCCGGTGCCGACCTGCCGCCGTTGCAACCCGCGCGCAGCTACGCCGCCAACCTCGACGTCAGCGGTGCCCACCAGCTGTCGCCCGACGGCCGGCGGCTGGCCTGGCTGGCCCGCTCGGGCTTCGGCCCGGGCGTCTTCGTCAAGGACCTCGACAGCGGCCAGCAGCGCCTGGTGCTCAAGGGCAGCCCACAGCCGGCGTGGGCCGCGGACAGCACGACCCTGCTGCTGCAGGGCAGCGCCGGCGGCGAGGACGAATCGCGCGTGCTGGCCCTGGACACCCGGCGCCCGGACGCCCCCCTGCAGGACCTGACGCCGTACCCCCGGCGCATCTCCTACCTGCTGGGGCAGGCGCAGCACGGCCCGGACCTGCTGATCGCTTCGAACCGGCGCGACCCCAAGGTGTTCGACCTGTACCGCCGTCCGCCGGGGCCGGGCGAGATGACGCTGGTGGCCCAGAACCCGGGCGACGTGCGCGACTGGATCGCCGACACCGAGGGCCGCCTCGTGGGCCGCACCCGGCACGACGGCCAACGCGCCGTGCTGGAACGCCCGGCCGCCGACGGGTCCGCGGCATGGAAGCAGGCCTTCGCCTGGCCCTTGATGGAGGACCTGCGCGTGCTGTCGGTGCCGGCAGCCTCGACCACCGCCTGGGCCTTGTCGAACCGTTCGCGCGACAAGCTGGCGCTGGTGCGGCTGGACCTGGACAGCGGCCAGGAGAGCGTGGTGTTCGAGGACCCGCGGGTCGACCTCTCCGGCGTGCTGATGAGCCCGGCGCAGGACCGGCCGCTGATGGCGTGGTACCAGCCGGGCCTGCCCGCGCGCACCTTCTTCGACGCGCGCCTGCAGGCCGCCGTGGAGGGGCTGATGGCCGGCCGCGCCGGTGAATTCGTACCCACCGCCCAGTCGGCCGACGGCCGCTGGCTGGTCGGCCTGCTGAACCATGCGCAAGGCAGCGAGACGGTGCTGCTGGACGTGGCCGAGCGCCGGCACACCGTGCTGGGCCAGTCCACCCGCGGCCTGCTGCGGCGCGGCGGCCCGCTGCCGGAACAGCAGCCCATCACCGTGACGAGCCGCGACGGCCTGCCGCTGCACGGCTACCTGACGCTCCCTTCCGGAATTAGCCCCGACCGCCCGCGCGGCCTGCCCGCCGTGGTCCTGGTGCACGGCGGCCCGTGGAGCCGCGACCACTGGGGCGACTCACGCGAGGTGGATTTCCTGGTCAACCGCGGCTACGCGGTGCTGCAGCTGAACTTCCGCGGCTCCGCCGGCTACGGCCGGGCTTTCCGGGACCGCGGCATCGGCGAGATGGCCGGCAAGATGCACGAGGACGTGCTGGACGGCGTCGATTGGCTGGTCGCGCAAGGCATCGCCGACCCGGCGCGGGTGGCCATCGTCGGCTCCAGCTACGGCGGCTACGAAGCCCTGGTGGGCGCCAGCCTCAGCCCCACGCGCTTTGCCTGCGCCGCGGCGCATGCCGCGCCCACCGACCTGGCGCGCCTGGTGGAAACCGCCCCGGCGCACTGGGAACTGGCGCTGCACCCCTGGCGCGTCTTCGCCGGCGACCCGGCCCGGCCGGAGGAGCGGGCGCGGATGGACGCGAAATCGCCGCTCTACCACGCCACGTCCGTGTCGGCCCCGCTGCTGCTGATGCACGGCCGGCACGACGACCGCGTGAAGATCGAGCAGGCCGAGCGCCTGGTGCAGGCCCTGCGCCAGGCCGGCAAGCCGGTCGACTACGTCGTCTTCGAACGGGAAGGGCACGGCCTGGAGCACTGGACCAGCCGGCTGCGCTACTTCCGCAAGCTCGAGGACTTCCTGGCCGGATGCCTGGGCGGGCGCAGTGGCGGCTTCGACCTGTTCGAACTGGCGGCGGGCTGGCTGCACTGAGCGTCTGCGCTCATTTCATGAGCCAGGCGCCCAGGCGCCGCACGGCTGGAGGCTTCGGGCTGGCCGTGGTGGGCCGTGCAGCGGCCCGGGGGGCCCGCGCAGGCACAGAATCAGCCGGATCGATCACCAGGAGCCGCCATGTCCCTCACCGTCACCCGCGACCTCAGCCACAAGATGCGCCACGTGGTGGCGCTGCGCCAGCACCAGGTCAGCGTCGACGAGCCGCCCGCGAACGGCGGCGAAGACCTGGGACCCACGCCGCACGACCTGTACGACAGCGCGCTGGGCGCCTGCAAGGCGATGACGGTGCTGTGGTACGCCAATCGCAAGGGCATTCCGCTGCAGGACGTGCAGGTCGGCGTCGAACGCGACGACAGCCAGGAGCGCAAGGGCCTCTACAAGCTGGCCGTCAC